>JAQCFD010000234.1 GCA_027618305.1 Pseudomonadota bacterium | reverse complement strand
CAAGCTGCGCCCGAACATGGAAAAGCTGTTCCCGGCGCTGCGGGGAATCGACGTCGAATTTGCATGGAGCGGCAACTTTGCCCTTTCGTTCAGCCGGGTTCCCCAGCTCGGCCGCCTCGCGGACAACATATATTTCGCCCATGGGTACAGCGGCCACGGTGTCACCGGGTCCCACCTTTTCGGCCGAATACTGGCGGAGGTGATCGACGGTGACCCCGGCCGGTTCAACCGGTTCGCCGGTCTGCCCTGGCTGCCCTTCCCGGGGGGGCGCATCTTCGGTGCGCAATACTCGACCGTCGGTTCATGGTGGTACGCGCTGCGCGATGCGGTGGGGCTGTGAAGATCGGTATCCTGCAGACCGGGCGGGCACCCGACGAACTGGTCGTCGCGCATGGCGACTATAACGAGATGTTCATGCAGCTTCTCGCCGGCCCGGATATTTCCTTCACGACGTTCCGGGTGCTCGATGACGAATTCCCGGTCGACGAGACCGAGGCAGACGCCTGGATCGTCACGGGGTCGCGCTGTGGCGTCTATGACGGGTTTGCGTGGATCACCCGCCTCGAAGACTGGCTCCGCCATGCAATTGCCCGGCGGGCGCCGATTGCCGGAATCTGCTTCGGCCATCAGGTCATCGCACAGGCACTCGGCGCGACCGTGGAAAAGTCCGAAGCCGGCTGGCAGGTGGGACTGAAAACCTATGCCCGGACCGACGGTTCCCTGCTGACCCTTCCGGCGTGGCATCAGGACCAGATTATTTCGCCGGTCGCGGGGGCCCGTTTGCTGGCATCCGCACCGGGATGCCAATATGCCGCATTCGACTATGGCAGCAGCGTACGCACCTACCAGGCGCATCCCGAGTTCACGAACGATTACCTTCGCGGATTGTTCGATGTACGCGGATATCTTCTTGCAAAGGATATTGTCGAGGCCGGTCTCGCCAGCCTGGATCACGGGGCGCCGGACAATATCGCGGCGGAGATTACGAGCTTTCTGGCCGAGACTGCCGCGGCACGCGGCTGAACCTGCCGACAGTCACACCACAGCCGTCTGCCTTTCCGGACGCGGTGCGATCCGCCTCGTCGATTTCGGTGATTTCAGTGATTTCGGTGATTTCCGCCTCGCACGAGAAGGTCAGGGACACCGGGCCAACCAGCAGCTTGGCATTGCCCCTATTAAGCGCGCGCGCCGATGGTCTCCGTCAGCTTCGGCAGGATGCCCCACGCGACGTATGGCGCTTGTGGCTATATCCCGCCGTCCTGGCCGTGGACGTGATAGCCGATCTCGCGCGCGGGCTTGTTGCCCGCACTATCGACCCCGGTCGGCAGCCACGCGCACAGGTTCGCGCCCGGCGACCAGACGGTCTCGCACGGGCCCGGCACGAAGAATTCGACGAACACGAAATCGCCGTCGCTCTCATTGATGAAGGCATGGGGCTCATGCTGATAGTTGTAGAGCACGTCGCCGGCGCACAGCCGGTGCGCGACCCCGTCCAGCATGGCCGTGCCCTGGCCCGCGACCACATACTGGAAATGCTCCGCGCCCACATGATGATGCTCGGGCGCCGCCGTGCCGGGCGGATAGGAAATCATCTCGCCCTTGAAGGCCTTGGTCCCCGCCAGACCCGGCGTGGCCATGTAGACCCGCTTGCGCGCGTCATGCTCGGACTGGAGCACCGGCTCGCGGGTCCAGTCCACATGGACCAGCGCGCCCGGCATGTCGGCGATGTTCTTGTCGAACCGCGCCGCGTCGGGCACCCGGGCGAACAGGATGCGGACATCCCCATTCCCTGCCTGGAACGCGCCGGTGAACCCGAACGGCAGATAGGTGATGTGTTTGGTGGTCAGCGCCGTGTCACCGAGCGAACCCTCGCCCTCGAGTATCTGCAGCCAGCCGACCATCCCGTCATCGAGCGCGACCGGGAAGGTGCCGTCGGCATAGACCGCGACATGATCGAGCTCGATCTGATCATTGCCGATGACATCGGCAGTCAGCAGATGGGTGACCTCATACCCGTCGCGGGCAATCGCCAAGGTTTTATCTTCCCGCACGATGACCGGCATATGGTCCTCCCCAGGCGTTAAGAATGCGTTGGTGCCCCCGGGGAGACTTGAACTCCCACTCCCTTGCGAGAAACAGATTTTGAGTCTGCCGCGTCTACCAATTCCGCCACAGGGGCACCGTGCCCTTTCCATAAGTCCCCGGACCGCAACGGGTCAACCATCTGTGCCCGAAATCGGAAATCGCGAACCTGTGACCGGCATCACTTCCGTCCGGCGCAAGACGCCCTACCTATGGTCCTGATGCGAACAAAAGCGAGACGGATGATGCTGGATTACTGCCGCAAAGCAGCCGGATTGATTGCGGTCTGGGCTGTATTTCTGGGAATTCTGACCCTCTGGCCGAGCGCACCACGCGCGCTTGCAACCGGCCCGGATTACGGTTTTGCCGGCGTCGGTGACACACCCGGCGTTTCCGTCACGGTGATCGGCGAGCCGGTTCACGACGCAACCTATTCCCACACCGGATTGTGGGTGGCCGATGTCCAGGCGGACGGCACGGTCGTCTATCTGCGCCAGATCAAGCGCCGCTGATCAGCCTTGACGCGCCTGCCGCACGCCATGGACAGGCGCACACCGTCCTGTTACGAGGCCGCTCGAAGCTTGGGTATTCACCCTGGCGAGCGGGGGACCAACGGCATGCTACGCGGCCTTTATGACTGGACCATGCGCCTTGGCGCGTCACGCCACGCCGTGTGGGGATTGGCCGCGGTTGCCTTCATCGAGAGTTCGTTCTTCCCGATCCCGCCCGATGTGCTGCTGATCCCCATGATCCTGGCGGCGCGCAACATGGCCTGGCGGCTGGCGGCGATCTGCACCGTCGCCTCGGTGCTGGGCGGCTATTTCGGATACTTCATCGGCTTCGCCCTGTTCGAGACGATCGGCGAGCCGGTCATCGCCTTCTACCACATGGAGCAGGCCTTCACGGCCTTCACCGAAAAGTACAACGAGTTCGGCGCCTGGATCGTCTTCACCTTCGGCGTCACGCCCTTCCCCTACAAGGTGGTCACCATCGCCAGCGGCGTGACCCAGCTCGACCCGGTCGTGTTCGGCATCACCTCGACCGCCGCGCGTGGCCTGCGCTTCTTCCTGGTCGCCGCGCTCATCTGGTATTTCGGGCCGCCGATCCGCGCCTTCGTCGAGCGTTATCTGGGCTGTGTGGCGCTCGCCTTCGTCGTCCTGCTGATCGGCGGGTTCGTGCTGATCAAGTTCGTCTTCTAGCGCCCCGGACCCCATATTCAGCCCATGGCCCCGACCGACATTCACACCACCCTCACCCGGCGCGCCGCCATCTGGCCGGCGCTCACCCTGGCGGCCAGTGTCGCCATGCTGGGCGGCGCGTGGAGCTTCCAGGTCTTCGGCGGCCTGCAACCCTGCACGCTTTGCATCTACCAGCGCTGGCCCTACTGGATCGTGATCGTGCTTGCCGGCCTCGCGGTGCTGGCCGGGCGTCGGCTGGCGCCGGGCGGGCTGGCGGTCTTCGCCGCAATCTGCGGGCTGGTGTTCCTGGCGGGCGCCGGCATCGCCGGGTTCCATGTCGGGGTCGAGCAGCATTGGTGGGCGGGGCTGTCGACCTGCGGCAGCGGCGGTCTCGACGACCCCAACATGTCCATCGAGGAACTCAAGGCAAAACTGCTCGCCACGCCGCTGGTGCGCTGCGACGACGTGGCATGGTCCCTCTTCGGTATTTCGATGGCAGGCTATAATCTGATCATCTCGGTCGTCCTCGCGACGGCATCCGCATGGGCGGCACAGGGTTTCTGGCGGAAGACGGCATGAGCGAAGCAAAACCCAAACGTCCCGAGCAGACCGGCGCAAAGCAAACCGGCGACGACCGCCTGCCGGGCGATCCCGACCGGGAGACCCTGATCGAACGGATGATCCGGGTCGACCATGCCGGCGAGTACGGCGCGGCGCGCATCTATGCGGGTCAACTGGCCGTGCTCGGCAAACACCCCGTCGGCAACACCATCCGCCACATGGCCGAGCAGGAGAAAAAGCATCTCGCCGCCTTCGACAAACTGATCGTCAAACGACGCGTGCGGCCGACCCTGCTGTCGCCGATCTGGCATGCGGCGGGCTTCGCGCTGGGTGCCGCCACGGCGGCCATGGGCGAGAAGGCCGCCATGGCCTGCACGGTCGCGGTCGAGGATGTCATCCAGGAGCACTATGCCGACCAGTCCGAACAGCTCGGCGAGGACGAAGTGGAACTGCGCGACCTGATCGACGAGTTCCGGGCCGAGGAAATCGAGCACAAGGAAACCGGGCTCGCCCATGACGCGGAACAGGCGCCGGGCTATCGGGTGATGTCGGATTTCATCAAGACCGGAACCCGCGCCGCGATCTGGCTGTCGACGCGGATCTGACGCGCAGACCCGAGACCGCTACTCCACCAGTTCAGTATCCCAGTAGAGATAGTCGCCCCAGCTTTCGTGCAGGAAGTTCGGCGGAAACGCGCGGCCGTTCTCGATCAATTCCCAAGTGTCGGGCTGGCGCGGCTTGGTCCGCAGATGCATCCCCGCCTCTTCCGGTGTCCGGTTCGCCTTCGCCAGATTATACGCGCTCGACGCGGTCACCACATTCTCCCAGCTGGTGCGCCCGCCGCGCGAACGCGGGATCACATGATCGAAGGTCAGCTCGTGGGCCGGCAGACGCTGGCCGGAATACTGGCAGGTGAACCGGTCGCGCAGGAAAACATTGAAGCGGGTGAAGGCGGGCCGCTCGGCCGGGCGGATGTATTCCTTGAGGGAGACCACGCTGGGCAGCGGAATTTCGAGATTGGGAGAGCGGATCACCCGGTCATATTCGGCGACCGTGTTGACCCGGCCCATCAGGGTGGCCTTCACGGCATCCTGCCAGGGCCAGACAGACAGCGGGAAGTAGCTCAGCGGGCGAAAATCCGCGTTGAGCACGAGTGCCGGACAATTCTCCAGCGCGACGTCCATCGATCCCCTCCCGGATGAAACTCTCAGTGGGTCAAGTCAAAGACACGTACGCAATCAGTCGGCGCAAACAACAACCGCAATCAAAAGCTAAGCAACAAACTCCGATTCACCGCAAAATCCCATACCGCAACTGTCCCACCTCCTCAGGCGATTGTCCAACGCGTCAGCCCGCAAACACCTGGACCAGAAGCGTGATCGCACGCTGTATCC
>JAQCFD010000233.1 GCA_027618305.1 Pseudomonadota bacterium | reverse complement strand
ATAATCTTCAACCACCAGGTCGGGATCCATTTCAGAGGAAACTAACCTGATCATCGGTGTAGAATATCGGCGGCGTTCCTTGCGGGGCGCCGCCGTTTTTTTGACCGACGCACGGATCAATTGGATGCGAGATCGATCATGAGCGACGAAATCAAGATCATGACGCGCGACGAAATGATGGCGCGGGTTGCGCGCTGGAAGGACCAGAAGCCCAACGGGCAGATGTTTGTGGATACGCGCCTGCCGGAGTACGAGCGCGATCTGTATTCAATCATCGGCCAGGGCGTGTCCGAGGACCCCGACAACCCTGTCGCCATCACAGATGTCGAGGGATTCCACATGGCCTATATCGGCTGCGAGCCGGGCAAGGGGGCCTCACTGCACTCCCATCCGACCGTTGAGGTGTTCATTCCGATCACCGGAAAATGGTCGATCTACTGGAATGAAGGGGATGCCCGGGAAGAGGTTGTCCTTGAGCCGATGGATTGTATCTCGGTGCCGCCAAAGGTGATGCGTGGCTTCAAGAATGCCGGGGAGGCGCATGCGCTGATGATCGGCATCGTCGGCGGGACGGAGGCCACAAAGGTCGCGTGGCCGGCCGAAATCCTCGACCGCGCGCGCGCGACGGGTCTCAAGCTCGACGAAGACGGCAATATTATCGAGGCCGCAGCGGCAGAATAGGGCTGCGCGTTGTATCTGGCTTCCCGGGATACGACGCGCTAGGCGTTGCGTTCGTTCGCGACCCGCTCGATTGCGTCGACGATCGCCTGGTAGCCGGTGCAGCGGCAGTAATTCCCGGAGATGAACTCGCGGATATCCTCGCGCGATGGTGTCGGGTTTTTCTGCAGAAGTTCCTCGGCCGTCAACAGCATGCCCGGCGTGCAGAAGCCGCACTGGACGGCATTGCGCTCGTGAAAAGCCTGCTGCAGATCCGCGATGGAGCCGTCGTCGGACAGTCCCTCGATGGTCTCGACGTCGGCGCCGTCGGCCTGCGCCGCCAGCATGAGGCAGCCTCGGACGATCTGGCCGTCGACCCGGATGGTGCAGGCGCCACACACGCCATGCTCGCAACCCACATGGCTGCCCGTGAGTTCCATCTCGTAGCGCACGAAGTCCACGAGGTTGGTCCGCGCGGGGACCCGCCGGGTCACCGATTGGCCATTGACCTTGAGTGTGATGTCGACGTTCTGATCCATTTGCGTCATTCCCCTAAGCCGCAAGCGCGGTGAGCGCGCGCTTCGTGAGCACGCGTGCCAGGTGCATTTTCATTTCGGGCGGGCCGTTCAGGTCGGCCATCGGGTCGAGGTCGGCATCGAGCGCCGCCTGTGCCGCCGCCACGGTCTCGTCATTGTGCGGATTTCCGTTCAATGCGTCGGCGGCGGCGCTCGCAAGAATGGGGCGATCTCCGGCGCCAAGGAACACGAGGCGCATGTCGGAGAACGTACCGCCGTCGATGCGGCCTTGCACGCCGATACCTACAATCGCGTAATCGCCGCTTCGGCGCGCGAGTTCCAGGAATGCGGTCCGTTCGCCATCGGCGATGCCGGGCACTTCGACCGCGACCAGAATTTCGCTGGGCTGCATCGCCGTTTCAAACAGGCCGAGGTAAAAATCGTTGGCATCGACACTGCGGGTGCCGTCGCGGCCTTGCAGGATCATCCGGGCGCCGATCGCGCGACTCACGGCCGGCAGTTCTGCGGCCGGGTCGGCAAAGGCGATCGAACCGCCGAACGTCCCGCGGTTCCGAATGGCCTGATGGGCAACATGGGGCATCGCCTGGGAGATGAGCGGCGCCATTTTTGCGATATCGGCAGATTCAAGAACCTGTGTGTGACGGGCGAGCGCGCCGATGCGCAGTGTTTCGCCGTCGCTTGTGATATCCGACAAGCCATCGATGTGGTTGATGTCGATCAGGATCTCGGGGGCGGAGAGGCGCATGTTGAGGGTGGCCATGAGGCTCTGGCCGCCGGCGAGGATGCGCGCATCGTCACCGTGCTCGTCGAGCAGGTCGAAGACCTGATCGAGGCTCTCGGCGCGAACATAGGCGAATGGTGCGGGTTTCAACCGGCGTCTCCTTGTTTCGAACGTTAATCCGAGCTTCGTTGTCGGCCCGGCACAGATGTTTTCTAGCCAACAGCGCACCGCACGTCTATGCGAACGCGGCGTGTCATCCTATTTAACACCCATACGCAAAAGTTTTCACTCTAGGAGTCCCCATGGCTGAAGGTAAAATTACGGTCAAACCGTCCATCTACACAATGCACGGCGTATCCACATCGCATTCACGCACCGATATCAGCGTGCGGGACGTCACCGTGACGACCGACGAGCCGCTCGAGCGCGGCGGCACCAATGTCGCGGCGTCGCCCACGGAGACGATGATCTCGGCCCTTATCGGCTGCACGAACAACGTCACCATCCGTATCGCGGAGCACATGAAGCTGAATTTCGAGCTCGTCAGCATAGACGCCGATGTCATTTTCGACCGGCGCGGCGTGGTTCTGGCCGAGGAGATTGAAGTACCGTTTCCCGAGATCACGCTGACGATCACGGCGAAGACGGATGCGTCGCCCGAGCAGCTCAATGAGATGCAGGAAAAGCTGCCGATCTTCTGCCCGGTATCGCGTGTATTCCAGGCGGCCGGCACGAAAGTCACCGAGAAGTGGAACATCGTGGACTGAACGTCCGCGCTAATCAGGGGGAGAGGGGCATGACCCTCACGATCTGGGGCCGTCACACATCGTCCAACGTCCAGAAGCTGCTTTGGGGTTGCGCCGAAATGGGCGTGGACTATTCGCGGCCGGACATGGCGGGGAAATTCGGGTTCACCGAGGAATATCTCTCGATGAACCCGAACCGGGTCGTGCCGACCATCGATGACGACGGGTTCATCCTGTGGGAATCGAACGCGTGCCTGCGTTATCTCGCCGAGAAACATGGTCGCGGTACGCTCTGGCCGGAAGACTCCCATGTCCGCGCGGATGCCGACCGCTGGATGGATTGGCAAACCGCGACCTTCTGGCCCGCTCTCCGACCGGTCTTTCATCAGTTGATCAGGACACCGCCCGATCAGCAGAATCGCGAGATGATCGATCAGGGGATCGAGGCTGCGGGAGAAATCAGCGCGGTTCTGGACGCCGCGCTCGCCGATCGCCGGTTCGTCGCCGGGGACAGTTTCACCATGGGCGACATTCCCATCGGGGGTATTATCTACCGCTGGTATGAAATGGATATCGCGCGTCCCGAACGCCCCAATATCCGGGCCTGGTATGAACGGCTCCAGGAAAGGCCCGGCTATGCCGAACACATCATGATCCCGCTCCAATAGCCGCTAGTTGGGTGTGAGTGCGGCCTGGCGTTCCTGGATTTTCTTTGGCCATCGCGAGCGAATGAAGGCCAAGGCGGCCCAGATTTCGTCGTCGGTCAGCTTGCCGTCATATGCGGGCATATCGGTTTCGATCGGCCGCCCGACCAGTGCCGACAATCCGTATTTGGTGAGTTCGAAAAGCGTTTGATCGTCGTGATGCCATGTGTGGCCGGACGCGTCATGGGGCGGGGCGGGTAGTCGGCCATTGGCGTTGCGTGTGCGCCAGTTCGGCTGTCCTTCGAGATTAACGCCATGGCACGACGCACAATTCTCGGCATAGACCTGCCGGCCCTTTTCGATTGAGGCGGTGTTTCCCGTGGCGCGCTGTGATTCCGGGTCGATTGCGCCGCCGCCAAACAGGACATAGGCCGCCGCAGCCGCGGCCAGGACGGTGGCGAGACCGATCAGTTTAGGCAGACGTCCTGATGCTGTGCGGTTCGCTGACATGAAGCCTGTCTACAGGTTCCAGCCGCTGGAGGGTCAAGGCGCGATGGCGGCTGTTGCGCGCATCTAGCCCCAGAGCTGTTCCGAAGCCATGCGTGCGCCCTCGGTCATCGAGGCGAACTTCATCCAGACAATGTTGCGGTCCACCTGGACGCGCCCGGCAAAGGTGCCGAACCCGCAGTCACCGCCGACCATCACATTCTCCCGGCCGACGACACTCGCGTAGTTCTGAATCCGGTCGCTGACCAGTTCCGGGTGCTCGACGAAGTTCGATGTCGTATCGATGACCCCGGGAATGATCATCTTGCCGGCGGGCAGCTTGACGTCGCGCCAGATCTTCCACTCATGCTCATGACGGGGATTGGCTCCCGGGAACGAGAAGGCCATCGGTTTGGCGCCGAGAATGATGTCCACGATGTCGATCAGCGGGACGTCTTCGTGATGCGGTCCCATCGTGCTGGCCCAGCAGATATGCATGCGGACCTTCTCGGCCGGGATGTTCGCCACGGCATGGTTGAGGGCGTCCACATGCATCGAAATTTCCTTGCGGAAATCCTCGAGGCTCAGATGCTTGAAGATCGTGTGGCGGCTCAGCGCCAGATCCGGGCAGTCGAGCTGCAGGATCAGGCCAGCGTCGACGATGGCCTCATATTCGCGGCGCATCACGTCGGCCAGGGCGAAGATGTATTCCTCTTCCGACCCATAATACAGGTTCGGCAGGAAGCGCGAGATTTGCCCGGGCGAGGGCGAGGTCATGAAGGCCTCTTCGGTGCCCGCGGTTCCGACGACGCTTGCCGCACGGTCGATATCGGCCTGCGCGGCATCCCAGTCCTGCCAGTCGACGGGGCCGGAACAGGCGGGCCGGTGTGACAGGGGGGTGACAAAGGGTGCCAGCATCCGGGCAAGTTCCGGAAACTCCTCATCGTCGGTGCCGACCGGTTTCGGCTGGTTCGGGCCGTCATAGCCGGTCAGGCGGTCCTTTACATGGATCGTGTAATCCGCGCGGCCCTGTTCGCCGTCATTGATCACGTCGAGCCCGGCGGCGACCTGTTTGGCCACCACATCCTCGACCGCGCGCGCGACGGCGGCATTCATTTCGGCACCGCCGCCGCCTGGGTTTGTTTCCTCGGCCAGAAGGAAATCCACCACGTCCTGCGGGCGCGGCAGACTACCGGTGTGTGTCGTCAGAATTCTGTCGGTGCTGCGCTTCATGGTTTCCCCGCTTGTGCACGATCCCGTTGATCGGGATTCGGCGGAAATTTAACACATACGCCGCCGCGCGGGGCAGTGACAGCACATGCAAAAAGAAAGGGCGTGGCCGGTGCAGCCACGCCCTTGTTCAGTTCAGGAGATGGGAGGTTTATTCCTTGTCCCACTGCCGCAGGATCGGCTGGTTTGCCCCGCGCATGGTGTCCATATAGATCGTCAGGATCTCGGAACCCGGCTGGC
>JAQCFD010000232.1 GCA_027618305.1 Pseudomonadota bacterium | reverse complement strand
GAGATGGTCGCATTCATGCTGGATGACCCGTGCATGGAACCCGTGCGCATCGAACGCCACCGCTTCGCCCGCCAGCGTCTGATGGGTCACATGCACCCGGTCGAACCGACGCACCGGCCCGGCCATGCCGGGCACGGACAGGCAGGCCTCGAAGCCGAGATTCGTGTCCTCGCCGACCGGCGTGATCACCGGATTGATCAGGACCGTCAGGGGCACACCGCCCTCGCCGACACCCTCCTCCTCTTCGTCGGCCATGCGGTCGGCGTCGACCTTATAGACCACGATCCGCCAGGGCATGTGCACCTGGGGGGCGGCCAGGCCGGTCCCGTCCGCATCTTCCATGGTCTCGATCATCGCATCGACGAGGCGCGACACCTCGGGTGCGGTCGGGTCAGGGACGTCGGTCGCGCGGGTGCGCAGGATCGGGTGCCCCATGCGGGCTATCTTGAGTATCGCCATGGGCGGAATATGCGGTCGCGGCCCGCCCGCTGCAAGGCCCGGCCTGAATCCGCCCGAACACAAGGCTCGCGCCGGCCGGAAGGATGACGCTATCCTTGTCCCGCAACTCCATCAGCGGGAACGAGCCTTGAGCGCAATTACCTATATCGACGGCGACTGGCATGACGGCAACGTGCCGGTGATCGGCGCCACGTCCCATGCCATCTGGCTCGGCTCGATCGCCTTCGACGGCGCGCGTGCCTTCGAGGGGGTCACCCCCGATCTCGACCGCCATTGCCAGCGGGTGGTCAATTCCGCCGCCGCGCTGCACCTGAAATCGCCGCTGTCGGCCGGGGATATCCAGCAGGTCGCGCTGGACGGCGTCGCGCGCTTCGGCGCAGATGCTGAACTCTACGTGCGCCCCATGCTCTATGCCGATGCCGGGATGGGCCTGCTCGCCCCCGACCCCGACAGCACGCGCTTCGTCCTCACGGTCTTCGAGGCGCCTATGCCCGCCGGCGACGGCTTCTCCTGCTGCCTCAGCCCCTATCGGCGGCCCGGGCCGGAGCTGGCGCCGACCGACGCCAAGGCGTCCTGCCATTATCCCAACTCGTCGCGCGCGATCATCGATGCCCGCGAGCGCGGCTTCGACAACCCGGTCATGTGCGACGCGCTGGGCCATGTCGCGGAGTTCGCCACGGCGAATATCTGGATCGTGCGCGACGGGGTGGCGATCACGCCGGTGCCGAACGGCTCCTTCCTCAACGGCATCACCCGCCAGCGGCTCATCCAGCTGATGCGCGACGACGGGATCGAGGTCGAGGAGCGTACGGTCGAACCGGGCAAATTGCTGGAAGCAGACGAGATCTTCAACTCCGGCAACTACGGCAAGGTCCAGCCGGTGATCCGGTATGAAGACCGGCGCCTGGAGCCGGGCCCGGTCTATCGCCGGGCGCGCGAACTCTACTGGGATTTCGCCCACTCGAAGGTTTAGGTCTGCCGCATGCTTCGACAGGCTCAGCATGAGGGTGTTCTGGTAGGTCAGGCTGTTCTCTCATCCTATACACGTCATACGCGGGCTTGACCCGCGTATCTCGGCGCGTTGCCGACTGGCGCATGAGATGCCCGGATCAAGTCCGGGCATGACAGAGTGCGTTTGATGCCGTCACTCTGATCCTCATCCTGAGCCTGTCGAAGGATGAGGCACGCGGGATATCTATGCGGCGCTGAGGTCCTCGCCGGCCAGCGCGCGGCGCAGCAGGTCGACCGTCGCGTCGCGGCCATACAGCGCCGCAAACGAGCCGAAGCGCGGCCCTTGGCTCTGGCCGAACAACACTTCGTAGAGCGCCCGGAACCAGTCGCGCAGCGGCTCGAATTCATGCTCCTTGCCGACCGCATAGACCTCGTTCTGCAGCGTCTCGCCATCCGCATCGGCAGGCATCGCCGCGAACCGGTCCGCGAGGTCGCTCAAGGCGGCGCGTTCCCTGTCGTCGGGCGCGCGGTACTGCTTCGAGGGTTTGACGAAGTCCCGGTAATAGGCGATCGCATGGCCAACGAGCCGGTCGAGGAACGGGCTGTTCTCCGGCGTCGCGCCTTCGGCATAGCGTTCGATGAAGCCCCACAGGACCTGCGGGTCTTCCGAGTTGCAGGCGGCCGCCAGGTTCAGCAGCAGACCGAAGGACAAATCGGCACCCGCAGCGGGCACGTCACCGGCATGGATATGCCAGGCGGAGCTCTCCAGCTGTTGCTCCGGCTCCTGGTCGGGATATTTCGCGACGTTGGTCAGATACTCATCGACCGATTTCGGAATCACATCGAAGTGCAGGCGCTTGGCGGATTTCGGCTTGCCGAACATATAATGGGACAGGCTCTCGGGCGGCCCATAGGTGAGCCATTCATCGATCGTCAGCCCGTTGCCCCGCGACTTGGATATCTTCTCGCCATTGTCATCGAGGAACAGCTCGTAGGTCAGATTCTCGGGCGGCCGCGCGCCGAGAATGCGGCAGATCTTCCCCGACAGCCGCACGGAATCGATCAGATCCTTGCCCGACATCTCATAATCGACCGACAGCGCCACCCAGCGCATCGCCCAGTCGGCCTTCCACTGCAGCTTGCAATGACCGCCGGTGACCGGCGTCTCGACCCGCTCTCCCGTCTCGGGGTCCTCGTAGGTGACCGTCCCCGCATCCGGATCGATCGCCGTCATCGGCACCTGCAGCACCACGCCGGTGCGCGAGCAGATCGGCAGGAAGGGGCTGTAGGTCGCCTGGCGTTCCGGCCCCAGGGTCGGCAGGATTACGCCCATGATCGCGTCGTAATGGGTCAGCATGCGCCGCAGCGTGTCGTCGAACAGCCCGGCCCGGTAGCATTCTGTCGAGCTGTAGAACTCATAGTCGAACCCGAAGGTGTTGAGAAACGCCTGCAGGCGCGCATTGTTGTGGGCGGCGAAACTTTCATGAGTGCCGAACGGGTCGGGCACCGCCGTCAGCGGTTTGCCGAGATGGCGGTTGAGCATCTCCTGCTCGGGCAGGTTCGTGGGCACCTTGCGCAGCCCGTCCATGTCGTCGGAAAAGGCGATCAGGCGGGTCGGGATGTCGGACATCCGCGAGAAGGCATGACGCACCATCGTCGTCCGCGCCACCTCGCCGAACGTGCCGATATGGGGCAGACCCGACGGGCCGTAGCCCGTTTCGAACAACACATACCCCTTGTCCGGCGTTTGCGCGGCGTCAGGTCCGCCCAGCCGTTCGAGGATCGTCCGCGCCTCCTGAAAGGGCCAGGCCTTGGCCGCCAGAAACAAATCTTGATCGTTTGACATATGCCCGATTTCGCCGGTTTTCGTCCGCCCGGTTTCATCCGAGACGTTTCGTGCGGCGGAACCTAGGCGCGGGTCGAAATCAGGTCAACTGCCCCTTCTATCGGGTCTCGCACGTCAAACCCCGAAGTCGAAACGCTGGCCGCGCTCGGTCTCCGGGAATGACCGGTCCACCAGCGGCTCGGTCGGCGTGCGGTCCACCCAAGGCTCCGGCGCGTCTGCCGCCGGCTGCGACAGCTGAACCTGATCGACCGGTGTACCCGGGTTCTGGTTTCCCGATCCGTCTCCCGCCGTTTCGGCCGCCGGGGCCGGCGCCTCCGCGACCGGGGTACGCGCCGGTTCGCGGACCAACGTCGATACCTGACTCATGCCACTGAGATCCATCATCCTTGCTCCGTCTTTGCTCCATCCTGGAGAAACTGGCCTCGCACCCGTTGGGGGCACGATTGGCCCGGCAAATGTGGTGCATTCCTGCGCTACGGTCATGCACCATCGCCGGTGAATTGGGACAACTACGAGCGGCATTCTCACAAAGCTTTAGAGATTCGAGGCGTCCCCGGTAATGTCCCACGATGAGCGAGCCGCCCCTTCCACCCCATGATGTTCGCGCCGTCGATCTGCCCGCGCTCGTCGCCGAGCGCAGCTTCGCGACCTGGCGCGACCCCGACGGAACGCGCGACGCGTTGGGCGCGGACGAGGCCACCCGCCGGGCGCGGGCGCAGCCCCCGGTGTTGTGCCACGCGCCGTCCACCGCCCGACGCCTCGGGACCGACCATATCGACGGGTATGACGTGCTTGAGCTGTTCGCGTTCGTCCGCCCGGCCGAATTCACCCTCCCCACCATTCAGGGCCTCGCCCGCACCCTCGGCATCACCGAGGCTAAAGATGCTGACGCGCTGATCGCGATTGCCGACCGCCTGCTCACCGACCTGGCCAATGACCGGCAGGGCTATGAAGATGCCGCCGATATCGCGCGTGCCATGCAGCGCGCGGGCTGGCTGTGGGCGCCATTTGTACTGGCGGCACTCGACACGGCCGAATGGCCCGACAACAGCGACAGCCGCGTCGCCGGCGCACTGGCCGTCTGGCGCGACGTGCCCGAATGGGGCGAGACCGCCCCCGAGCCGCCGCCCGGCAACGAACCGGTGTCCGCCGATGAAGCCCGGAGCCGACTGGCTTTGCTGCTGGGCGGCGACGCCGAGAGCCGCGAGGGACAACGCGACTACGCGGCCGCCACCGCCGCGGCCTTCGCACCGCGCCCGGCCGCAGACAGCCCCAACATCGTCCTCGCCGAGGCCGGCACAGGGACCGGCAAGACACTGGGTTACATCGCGCCGGCCAGCCTTTGGTCGGAGAAAAACGCCGGGCCGGTCTGGATCAGCACCTACACCCGAAATTTGCAGCAGCAGATCGACCAGGAGCTGAACAGCCTCTATCCGGACCCTGACGAGAAGGCGCGCCATGTGGTCATCCGCAAGGGGCGGGAGAATTATATGTGCCTGCTGAACCTCGAGGATGCGGCGGGCCGCTTCACAACCCTGCAGCGCCGCAACGCACTGGGCGTGGCGCTGACCGCGCGCTGGGTACAGGTCACCCGCGACGGCGATCTGGGTGGCGATTTTCACGCCTGGCTGGTCGACCTGGTGGGGGTCGCCCCGACCTTGGGTCTGTCCGACAGGCGCGGCGAGTGTATCTATTCGGCCTGCAGCCACTACAGCCGATGCTTCGTCGAACACAGCGTGCGCAAGGCACGCAAGGCCCGGCTGGTCGTCGCCAACCATGCGCTGGTCATGATCCAGGCCGCGCTTGGTTCCGGCGATGGCGGAGGTGACGGGGGCAACGTGCCGACGCGATACGTCTTCGACGAGGGCCACCATATTTTCGACGCCGCCGATTCCGCCTTCGCCGCGCAACTGAGCGGCCGCGAGATGGCCGAGTTGCGCCGCTGGCTGCTCGGCAATGAAGGTACCGGGCGCCGGCGCAGCGGCGGGCGGGCGCGCGGCCTGCGCGAGCGCGCCGAGGACCTGATCGCGGCCGA
>JAQCFD010000231.1 GCA_027618305.1 Pseudomonadota bacterium | reverse complement strand
CGCGCCTGTGCCGGAATATCGACGCGCGGGTTCTCCAGGCTCTGCCCGATCCAGCGGTTTTCGACCGGGCGGCCGCGCTGGGTCGCCATGCGCGACTGATGCGCCACGTCGTTGCCGTAGGAGCGGTTGTTGTTGACGATCAGCAGCAGCGGAATGCCGTAATGGGCGGTGGTCCAGAGCGCGGACGCTCCCATCAAAAAATCGCCGTCGCCCATGATCGCCACCGGCAGCCGCCCCGTCCCCTGGAGCGCCAAGGCGGAGCCGACCACCATGCCGGGCCCGGAGCCGACCCCGGCGCCGCCGTCGTTGCCGATATAGTCGAGCGGCCCGTCGATGCGGATGGTCGGCGCAGGCCAGCCGATGGGCAGGCGCACATAGGTCGCCGCGCGCGCGCCGATGGCGGCATCGACGGCAGTGCCGAGCGAGACCAGGTCGATCGGCCCCGAGCCGGTCGGCGGCGCGCTCGGAGCCACCGAATAGGCACGCTTTTCGCCCGCTTCCATCAGCGGCAAGGCCGCCGCCACGAAACTGTCCGGCGTCGCCAGGATCGGCAGGTCGACCGGCGGAAGCACATGATGGTCGAAGGACCAGCCGTTGGAATTGAGGTCGTCCATCGACACGCTGATGATCTTCGCCGTCACCGCCTCCCCCGTCTGCGCCGCTGTCTGAAGCGTGCCGCCGAAATCGAGCCAGTCGAGGTTCAGGATCACATCCGCGTCCCGGATCAGCGCCTCGTCCGCCGCCGTGGTGCGGTAGTTCAGATGGTTCGGGTGCAGCGGATGGTGGGTCGGGAAGGCGGCGGCGATCCGTTGATTGGTGATGACCTTCGCCCCCAGAGCCTCGGCGAAGGCGATGCGCCGGTCCCAGGCCTCTTGGCTGCGGGAGACCCGCCCGGCCATGATCAGCGGCGCCTTCGCGGCTTGCAGCAGCTCCAGCGCCGCCGCGACCGATTCCGCGGTCGGCGCCGGGTCGGGCTCGACCGCATAGCGGGCGACGTCCGGTATTTCCGGCACCGGATCGAGCTTCGATTCCTGCATCGCCACGTCGAGGACAATATAGACCGGCCCCTGCGGGTGGCGCCGCATGATGCGGTTGGCGCGCAACACCGATTCGATGGCCGCCTCGGGCGAGGCGGGCTGGTCGTCCCACTTCACGTAATCGCGCACCAAAGCGCCTTGGTCGCGCGAGGTGTGAATCCAGTCGATCCAGGGCCGCCGAAGATTGGCGTCGACCGGCCCCGTCGCCCCGAAGACCATGACCGGCGCCCGGTCGCACCAGGCATCGAAGACCGCCATGGTCGCATGCATCAATCCGACATTGCTGTGCACGGCGGCGGCCATCGGCGTGTCCGTCACCTTGGCATAGCCGTGCGCGATGGCGACGCAGTGCTCCTCGTGCAGGCAGACCAACATCTGCGGCTCGCGGTTGCCGAGGTAATTGACGAGGCTGTCCTGAAACCCCCGGTAGCTAGCACCCGGCACCATGGCGATATAGGGAATGTCGAGACGCCGCACCAATTCGGCGACGACATCGCTGCCCCACCCCATCACGGCATTTTCCGTGCCGACGGGGCGTTCCGGCTCGTTCGGGCGATCTACCGCCATATCATGTTCCTTTCCTTACCATTTCGTCATCCCGGCCGCGCGAAGCGCGAACCCGGAACCCAATCCGCCAAACTCACGGGACGATGCGATCGTGCGTTCCTCCCCCGGGCCAGGGTCCCGGCGTCTCCGGCGCTTCGCGCCTCCAGCCGGGATGACAAGTGAATTGCGCCAGAATGCATCCTTGCGGCTCCGCGTCTATGCGAAGACCCCGGGACACCCGTCACCCGCCGTCCACCCGCACCAACTTGCGCAAAGTCGTCATGTTGGCCGGCGGCTCTTCCCCGCTATTCCGCATGTTGGTGAAGGAGACCTCGCCGACATAGATATCGCCGCGGCTATCGACAGCCAGCCCGTGCGGTGCCATGAACTGGTGCGGGCCCATGCCCTGATGCAGGTCGCCGAGGCGCACCAGCGTCTCGCCCTCGCGCGTCATCACGGAGAGACGCGGGCCGAGATTGGGCACGTTCTTGTTGACGTTCATCGCCGGCCCGAGCTCGCCGACATAAAACAGCGGATCGGCGCCGTGCCCCATGCACAACCCGCAGGGCCGGTGCATGTTGAACCACTGGGCCTCGTAACGGCCATTGCCGTCAAACACCTGGACGCGGTGGTTCTCCCGGTCCGCGACATAGACCCAGCCGTCCGCATCGCAACAGATGTTATGCGCGATGTTGAACTGCCCCTCGTCCGTGCCCGGCTCGCCCCAGGAGAACAGCAGTTTGCCGTCGGGCGAATACTTGTGAACCCGGGAGTTGCCGTACCCGTCCGAGACGTAAATGTCGCCTTCCGGCGACTGCGCTGTATGGGTACAGCGGTGGAACGGGTCACCGCTCATATAGGGCGACGGCTTACCCGCCACGCCCAGGGTCATCAGCACCTTGCCGTCTAGCGTACAGTGCCGCACCGTGTGGTCGCCATCGTCGGTGCAGTACAGCGTCTGGTCCGGACCGACCTCGATGCCGTGTGCGCGGGTGAAAATACCTTCGCCCCATGAACGCAGGAAATTGCCCTCGCGGTCGAACACGCACATCGGGTGTTCCCCACGGTTGAAGACATAGACATTGTCGTTCGCGTCGACCGCTACGGCCGCGGCATCCAGAAATGTCCAACCGTCGGGCAGTTTCGCCCAATCCATCTCAACCCGATAGGTGAACTCGCCTTCTCCCATGATCGTGGTCATGTCCTGTCCCCCTGGTTTTCCCGCCACATCTCCGGTCCGATTTCCTAAAATGCGTCCTTGCGTTTGCGGGTCTCGGCGAAGACCTCGACCAAGCTCGCCCCCGCGAGACCGATGGTCTCCTGCAGGTGTCGGCTATCGGGCCGAAGGAACGGATTGGTCTTCCATTCCTCTGCGAGGGTCGAGGGCACGGTGGCGATATTTCGCGCCCGCTTCGCATCGACGTCGCGCATGCGCGCGATCAGGTCCGGATTCTCCGGCTCGACGGTAAGCGCGAACTGGCCGTTCTTCTGGGTATATTCGTGGGCGCAATAAATCTTCGTCGCGCCCGGCAACGCTTTCAGTTTCTCCAGCGATCCGAGCATCTGGCCGAATTCGCCCTCGATCACCCGCCCGCACCCCATCGCGAACATCGTGTCGCCGCAGAACAGCGTATCGGAATCGGCGAACCAATAGGCGATGTGGCCGAGCGTGTGGCCCGAGACATCGAAGACCTGGGCTCGGGCGTCTCCGAGATCGTAGGTGTCGCCGTCGCCGACCTCGACATCGATGCCGGGAATGCGGTCGCGGTCTGTGCGCGAGCCGACGATGGTGCAGCCGGTCTCGGCCTTGAGCTCCAAATTGCCGCCGGTGTGGTCGTTATGATGGTGAGTGTTCAGGATATGGGTGAGAGTCCAGCCTTTCGCGGCCAGCGCCTCCATCACCGGCCCGGCGACCGCCGGGTCGACGGCAGCCGTCGCGTTCGCGCTCGGCTCATGGGCAAGCCAGACGTAGTTGTCGTGCAGAACAGGGACGCGGTGGACTTCCAAGGTCGCCATGACGGGCTCCCAGTCGATGTTTTCGGATCAAACAACAAAATTAGAAGCCGTCAGCCCTTTTTCACCCTAAGGCGCACCGTCGTCTCCTTGATGACATTGTTGTGCTGGCGGATCGCCAGCAGCAGTTCCGTGTCGCCCATGGCGCCGGACTGCACCTTGGAGAGCCAGGGCTGCTCCAGGGTGAACTTCATATCTTCCATCTCGAAATCGACCTCCAGCATATGCGCCAGCGGCGTGTTGGCGGCCTTCTTGGCCACGAATTCGTCGCAGGCCTTCTTGGAGAACATCGCCAGCGCCTCGACCGTCACGGCGCGGACATGAGTCGGATCGTTCAGGAAATCGTCGTGGCGCGGGTGCGGCACCGCGATGCGGACTTCTGCGCCATCCCGGCAAATCCGGTAAAGCTCCTTGATGATGGCGAAATAGACGTCGGTTTGCTGGCCCAAATGCTCAAGCACGTGGCTCATCACCACCTCGTCGACGGAATCGTCCGCCCAGGGCCAGGGGAAAACCTCGAGATCGACCAGTTCGTCCGGCGCGCAATTGGGGAAATTATCGACGTTATGAAAACCATCGAGCTTGTGAAATCCACATCCGAGATTGAGCTTCATCGATTGTTCTCCTCGACCGGGCCGCAGCATTTACCGACAAATGCGCACAAAATGGGGACTGGTTAAATTTTTATGAATGTTCTAGTTTTGTTCACGATGACAACGTTTCTATATCTGGTATCGTGCGTGCCTTCATATACGAAATCTAGTGTTTATACACAAAATATTCGTTCCACAGCTGTGGATAGGGGGAGAAAATATGGACGGATCGGGCGTAATTCTGCGGGATGAAGCACTTGTGGATAACTCTGCACTTGAGCGGGTCGAAGACGATTCCAGCCTCTTGACGGCATCCGGCGATTCAGCCTCGAACGGCCAAGATTACCACGATATCAAACAAAACGAGCGCGGCATCCGAGTCGTCATCGACCGCCGGCGCGACGATCAGCTCACCGTCTTTGGCAAGGCCACGCTGACCGACCGCTATCTGATGCCGGACGAAGAATTCCAGGATCTCTTTGCGCGCGTCGCCATGCATTATTCCGATGATTCGGAACATGCCCAGCGCATTTACGATTATATGAGCCGGCACTGGTTCATGCCCTCGACACCCGTTCTGTCGAACGGGGGGACCTCCCGCGGCCTGCCGATCTCCTGTTTCCTGAATGAAGCCACGGATAGTCTCGAAGGCATTTTGGGATTGTGGAACGAGAATGTCTGGCTGGCGGCTCGCGGTGGCGGTATCGGCAGCTATTGGGGCAACCTGCGTTCGATCGGCGAGCGGGTCGGCCACAACGGAAAGACCTCCGGCGTCATTCCCTTCATCCGCGTCATGGATTCGCTGACCTTGGCGATCAGTCAAGGCTCGCTGCGGCGCGGCAGCGCGGCCGTTTATCTGCCGGTGAGCCACCCCGAGATCGAGGAATTCGTCGAGTTGCGCCGTCCCACCGGCGGCGACCCGAACCGCAAGGCCCTGAACCTGCACCACGGCGTGCTGGTACCCGACGCCTTCATGCGCGCGGTCGAGGCCGATGCCGAGTGGGCGCTGACGAGCCCAAAGGACGGGTCGGTGATGCGCAAAATTTCTGCCCGCGCGCTGTGGATTCGCATCCTGACCTCGCGGATCGAGCCCGGCGAGCCGTACCTGATCAACA
>JAQCFD010000230.1 GCA_027618305.1 Pseudomonadota bacterium | reverse complement strand
CTGCTCACCAGCGGTCTGGCGTTTCTCGCGCCGTCGGCAATTGCGCCCGGGCTTCCGGCACTTCGGGCGGATTATACCCATGTGGAGAATGCCGCCTTCCTGTCGCCGCTCGTCCTCACCATGCCGATGCTGTTCATCGCGCTGGCGGGGCCGTTTGTCGGCTACGCCGTCGACCGGTTCGGGCGCCGCAATGTGCTGATCACGTCGACGGCGCTGTACGGGGTTGCGGGTGTTTCAGGTCTGGTGATCGAATCAATCGTCCTTCTGCTTGTCAGCCGGGCGTTTCTCGGGATTTTCCTCGCGGGGATCATGACCAGCGTGACCGCGCTGATCGGTGACTATTTCGTGGGTGACGAGCGCAACCGCGTGGCGGGTCTGCAGGGCGCGTTCATGTCACTGGGCACCCTGACCTTTGTCGTGATCGCGGGCATGCTCGCCGAAATCCACTGGCGCGTCGGATTTACGCTGTTTGCCGTGGCTTTTGCGTTGCTGCCGCTGATGTTGCTCAGCCTCTATGAACCCGGTCGGGGCGAGGGCAGCGGTACGAACGCGTCGGAGCCGCCGCCGACCATCCGGCAATGGGGAACCATCGGCCTGTTCTGCGCCTTGGCGTTTGTCTCGATGGTGTTGTTGTTCATGATCCCGGCGCAAACGGCATTCTTTCTGGCCGAGATTGGCGTCGAAAATCCGACGCGGGCGGGTCTGGCGATCGGTCTGTTCAATCTGTCGGCCGGGCTGGCCTCGCTATCCTACAGCCGGATTCGCGCGCGTCTCAGTTCGGCATCGATCTTCGCGCTGTTTTTTGCCATCGGCGGGGTCGGCTTCGTGATGACCGGCATCGCGGACAATTTTACGGCCACGATGGTCGCGATGGGCATCGGCGGCTTCTCTGTCGGCGCGTTTTTGCCCAACATCAATCTGGCGATCATTTCGCGCGCATCGATGTCCGTACGTGGCCGCGCACTCGGTGCCCTGACCACCATGTTTTTCCTGGGGCAGTTCTTCTCGCCGGTTTATTCGGTGCCCATCGCGGCCGCCAACAGTGTTGGGACGGCGTTCCTCGTCAGCGGCTATGCGCTCTTCGCCATGAGTGCGGGCTTTGCGCTCATGGTGATTTACCAGCGCCTGCGGACCCGTAACGCCGCCGCGCGTTAGGCCCGTCCGGCAGTCCCGGAAAGGACCGACAGATCGACTCCGATGCTGTTGAACGCGCGTTCCCACTTGTCGCTATCGCTGACCTCGAACATCAGGCCTTCGTCGTAGGGCACGGAGAGCCAGGCGTTGTCGTGAATTTCGGAATCGAGTTGTCCCGCGCCCCAGCCGGCGTAACCCAGCGCCAGTATCGAGTGTTCCGGACCCTCGCCCCGGGCCAGCGCACGCAGGATATCTAGGGTTGCCGTCAGGCCGACATCTTCCGTGACCATCAATGTCTCGGCGTGGCGGTATTCGCCCGAATGAAGGACGAAGCCGCGTTGATTCTCGACGGGACCACCGAAGTGAACCGCAATATCACGTGCGCTGTCGGTGAGCGGGATATCCAGTTGGCCGAGGAGTTCACGGAAATCGATTGAATCGAGGGTCTTGTTGATCACCAGCCCCATGGCACCCTCATCGTTATGGGCACACATGTAGATGACGGCGCGTTCGAAGCGTGGATCTGTCATCGCGGGCATCGCCAGGAGCATTTGGCCTTCAAAATACGTCCCCGGCGCGGTTTTGGTGTCTGTCATGGCTTTCCTGGCTTCCTGATGACGGTGTCGAAGATTTATTCCGACACGTGATTGTGACGGTTGTTGAGCGGATAGCCGCTATATTCCGGGCCAATCTTTCCTATATTTCAAGGGCTAGAATAGTTTTCACCGTCACAGGCATTCCTGCCGGGGCATAAACAATATGGTACCGCGGTTCCGCAAATTTCTGCGCCTCACCGCAATTGTAGCGGTCTTTCCGGCAATTCTATGGCCGAGCCTGGCCATGAGCGACGCCGCGTCAGCGTGGCTGGAGGGCCCGAAGGCCGACATTCGCCTGATTTCGGCGACCACGGCGGTTGGTGACCTGGAAACGATCCCCCTGGGCATCGAGGTTCGCCTGGACGACGGGTGGAAGACCTATTGGCGTTCACCTGGCGATGCCGGCATTCCGCCTCATGTGGAATGGGGGAACTCGGACAATCTGGCGACGGCAACGTTCCAGTGGCCCGCCCCGGTGCGTTTCAACTATTACGATCTGGAGACCTTCGGCTACGAGAAGCAGGTGGTGTTTCCGGTTAGCGCGCATCTCGGCAATGTCGGCGAGGCCGTTTCGTTGCGCGCGCAGGTCGATCTCTTGATCTGCGACGACGTCTGCATTCCCCACAGTTTCAACGCGACGCTCGATCTTCCCGCCGGCCCGGCCAACCCGTCCGAATTCGCGAATATGATCGACCGGTATCGGAACCAGGTGCCGGGCGACGGCAGCCGCGCCGGTCTGGTCTTCGAGGGCGCGGATGTTTCGGGTGCCAAAGTAAAGCCGCTGATCCGGACGGCCTTTCGCGCGGACACGCCGTTTCAGACACCGGATCTCCTGATCGAGGGTTCGGGCGACGTGGTCTTCTCGAAGCCCGCGTTCAAATTTCTCGACGGCGGACGCGTCGTCCTGGCATCGGTCACGGCGGAGGATATTTTCGGTGAGGGCACCCCGGTCGATCTCGAAAGCGACCCGCTGATTTTCACCCTGATCGATGGCGCGCGCAGCATCGAGGTCAGCGCCCTGCCACTGGCAAACGGCCTGGCACATGTCGATACCGGCGGCCTGGCGGTCACGACGCTGTTGTCGATCATGGCGCTGGCACTGGTGGGCGGGCTCATTTTGAACCTGATGCCTTGTGTGTTGCCGGTGATATCGATCAAGCTTTTGTCGGTGGTCAGCCATGGCGGTGGCGACCCCAAAGAAGTCCGCCTTGGCTTTCTGGCCACGACGGCCGGTATCGTCGTGTCGTTCCTGGCGCTGGCGAGCCTCGCGGTGGGTGTGAAATCGGCCGGTTTGGCGGTGGGCTGGGGCATCCAGTTCCAGCAGCCGATCTTCGTCGTCACCCTGGTGGTGATCCTGACCCTGTTTGCCGCCAACATGTGGGGCCTGTTCGAGGTGCGCCTGCCGGGCAAGGTGTCCGATGTGGCGGTTGCTGCCGGCAACAAGAGTTCGTTGAGCGGGCAGTTCTTTCAGGGCGCGTTTGCGACAATACTCGCGACACCCTGCACGGCACCGTTCCTCGGCACGTCGATCGGGTTCGCGCTTAGCCGCGGTGCCGTCGAAATTTATTCGATCTTCTTCGCGCTCGGGATCGGGATGGCAGCACCGTTTATTCTCGTCGCCCTGTTCCCGGTGTTGGCCACGAAATTGCCCCGTCCGGGGCCGTGGATGAACGGTCTCAAGAAATTTCTGGCGCTGGCGCTGATCGCCACGGCGGTCTGGCTGTTGACGGTGATGGCCGTGCAGGTTTCGGTCGCGGCCGCAATCATCGTCGCCATTCTGATGGCCGCAATTTTCGCCCTGTTTGCGCTGCGTCGCCGGGCCCCGGAGAAGACCGGCCGGATTCTTGGCGCGGGTGTTTTCGCCGCGGCGATTGTCGCCTTCGTGGTACCGACAGCACTTCCCGCGCTGGGTATTGGCGTTCGCGACCAAACCCGGGTCGCCGCCAGCGACGAAGCCTGGCTTCCCTTCGACCAGGCCGCAATTCCGGCGCTCGTGGCGCAGGGCAACGTGGTGTTTGTGGACGTCACGGCGGACTGGTGCATCACCTGTCAGGTCAACAAGAAGCGGGTCCTGGATACCGCGGCCGTGAACGACGTCTTCGCGCGTGACGATGTGGTCCTGATGCGTGCGGACTGGACGAAGCCGAGCGATACGATCGCCAGCTATCTCGCGTCATTTAGCCGGTTCGGCATCCCCTTCAACGTCATCTACGGGCCGGAATCGCCCCGCGGCGTGGTGTTGCCGGAATTATTGTCGAGCAACGCCGTCTTCGGCGGGCTGACGGCAGCCGGTCTGACGACGGCCGTGGCGGAAAAATAACGCCTGTGAACGCCTGGGGCCGGATTTTCCGTTGATCCAAGGCTGGAACTTTCCGCAATTCGGACTATGTTGCGAACCGATATCAATGAAGCGGCCGGCGCGAGCAGGAATGCTCGAACGGCCCGAAACACAGTCGATCGAGGAGAGACAGATGGCTATCAAAGTAGGTGACAAGATTCCGGCGAGCGCGCTCGCTCACAAGACGGCGGACGGCATCAATCAGGTCTCGACCGACGATCTGTTCAGCGGCAAGAAGGTTGTTCTGTTTTCGGTGCCCGGTGCCTTCACGCCGACCTGCTCGGCGCAGCATCTGCCCGGTTTCGTGAAGAAGGCCGGCGAGATCAAGGCCAAGGGCGTCGACACGATTGCCTGCATGGCCGTCAACGACCCGTTCGTCATGGAAGCCTGGGGCAAGGATCAGTCCGTCGGTGACAATGTGATGATGCTGGCCGACGGCTCGGCTGCCTTCACTAAGGAACTCGGTATGGAGCTCGATCTCGTGGCCCGCGGACTCGGTGTGCGCAGTCAGCGCTTTGCCATGATCGTCGACAACGGCACGGTAACCGAGGTGCTTCTCGACGAGGCCGGCGCCTTCGAGAAAAGCTCGGCCGAGAGTGTGCTCGAACGCCTCTAGGCATATCGCCATGCGATGAGTTGACGGGGGCCAAATGGCTCCCGTTTTCGTTGTGGCGTTGTACCCTGGTTGATCTGTCAGTAGCTGGGGATGATCGCGCTGCGGGCGAGTACGTCGGCGCGCTCATTGTCCGGGTGTCCGTTATGTCCCTTCACCCAATGCCACTCGATGTCGTGGGGCTCCATGGCCAGTTCGAGGCGTTTCCACAAATCGACATTCTTGACCGGCTTCCTGGCGGCGGGCTTCCAGCCATTGCGCTTCCAGTTGTGGATCCATTTCATGATCCCGTCACGCACATAGGTGGAATCCGTGTAGAGATCGATCGGCGAGGGCTTCTTAAGCTCCTCAAGCGCGGCGATGGCTGCCATGAGCTCCATCCGGTTGTTCGTCGTCTCGTCCTCGCCGCCCGACAATTCCTTTTCATGCTCACCGGCGCGCAGGATGGCGCCCCAGCCGCCGGGGCCGGGATTTCCCGAGCAGGCACCGTCCGTATAGATCGCGATCCGGTTCGTATCACTCATCCACTCACATCCTCGAAACTGACGCCGTAGGCGCCCGGGCCATCCACCTGCTGGTGAAACCGCAATCGGCCCAGAAACTGTTTGGGGTCCTTCGGTTGGACGAAGGCCGCCGTGTCGTGGTTGATCCAGTCATACAGGCGGGTCAGG
>JAQCFD010000229.1 GCA_027618305.1 Pseudomonadota bacterium | reverse complement strand
GTACGCGCCCGGCTTTTTCGTTTCCGGGTGGCGATCAATCTCTCCTTGCGGCGACGCGTACCGCTGATTCATCGTGCGCGCCGAGGAGTCCCCAATGTCGCCCATCGTCGTCAATCCGAACAAGATCTCCGTCCTGCGCGGCGGTCGCAGAGTTTGGGCGGTTGGCGCCGTGCATGGCGAGGCCGACCGGTTGCGGCGTCTGCACCGAATGATTGCCGCGCGTTTTGCGCCCGGTGACCGGCTTGTCTATCTCGGGAATTTCCTTGGACATGGTGAGGCCGTCACCGAAACCGTGGATGAAATACTCTATTTCCGAAGCGCCGTTATCTCCGCACACGGGATGTTCGCAGCAGACGTTTCCATATTGCGGGGGGCGCAGGAAGAGATGTGGCACAAACTGCTGCAGTTGCAGCTCGCGTTGAACCCGGCGGAGGTGCTGGCCTGGATGCTCGATCAGGGCGTTGGTGCCACCATCGCGGCCTATGGCGGCAGTGCGGATGAGGGCCGGGTTGCCGCGCGCGCAGGTGCGGCCGCGTGCGCGCGCTGGACATCCGATCTTCGCGATCGCGTCAATGCGTTGGCGGGTCACACCCAGATCATGTCCGCCCTGCGGCGCGCAGCGGTAAACATCAGCGAGGATGAACAATCCCGGATGCTGTTCGTCAATGCGGGAATCGACCCCGCGCGACCGCTCGAAACCCAGAAGGACAGTTTCTGGTGGCCGCCCGGCGATATGGATGATTTCAAGGAGCCCTATGGTTCATATGTCCGCCTGGTGTGCGGTTATGATCGCCAGAACAGAGGCGTGCGCGAAATGCCGTTCATGGTGTCGCTCGACGGCGGCGCGGGCCGCGGCGGCGTTCTGGCTGCCGGTTGTTTCGCCGCCGGGGGCGAGTTGATCGAGACTCTCGAAGTCTGATCGCCGTTCCTCCGTTTCACCGCGCCGCTATTCAACGACGACTTTTACGACCTGACCCGGGATCGGTTCCTGGCCGGGGTTCATGCCGTTGAGCACGCGGAACCATTCGTCCTTGGGGCCCGCCATGGGCATGTTGCGTGACAGCTGCGCAACCGTGTCGTTGCGTCGAACAACACGCATTTCGATCCGCCAGGGGCCGTAGCGCGCCCTGTCGGCCGCCGTCAGCTGTCGAAAACTGAATGTGGTGCGACGTAGTTCTGCGCTCAGCGCCGCTGTTTGGGCGGGAGGGGTGAGGAACATGAACCGGTAAATATTGTCCGGGTCGTGGCGGATCGCGACCAGCCGCGCATCGAACGTGCCGGTTTTGTTGCGAATTCGGGTGAGTCCCGTCGCACCCTGCATGCCGTTAACGTCGATGGTTTCCACGTCCGCCAGAGATGTGTTCTTGGCCCAGACGCCGGTGAGATAGGATTCCATGCTGCCGCGATGGGAGATTTTGCCGCCGCTGAACAGAATCAGAGTTTCGTTCGGCCCGCGGGCGGCGACCTGCTGGGCGCCGTTGAACAGGGTGAAACCCTGGGGCACTTCGAACATGAAGTTCGCGGGTTCATGGACGAAGCGTTGGCCACGCACATAGCCTTCGTTTTCGGAGTCTCCGAATGTTATCCCGTCGATCGCGGCCAGATATTCCCGGTTTCCGGTTTTGGGGTTGGCAACCGGTTGGACGTTGGCGGCCCGGGTCGCCGCGGTTACCCGATCACCGGTGCGCGGATGCGTGGACATGATGTTGTAACGCGAGGCGGGGTCCGGCAGGCCGCTGACCTTGGCTTCCAGAGCGCTGAAGGCCTCAAGCGACGACAGGAAGGATGCCATGGCACCGGTTTCGTAGCCGGTACGTGAAAGGTAGCGCACACCGAGTGTATCGGCTTCGAACTCATGTTCGCGCGAGAAGCCCTGAAGGTAAATCCCGGCGCCCTGGCCGACCGCGTCGCCAACCGCCGATGTGCCGAGGAAGACCGAGCTCAGGATGCTGACGCCCGCCGTGCCGATCCCGGCGAGGACCGACTGACTGTGGCGTTGTGCGGAATGGCGCCCGGTGACATGGCCAATTTCATGGCCCAGTACACCCGCCAGCTGCGCTTCGGTATTGGCCAATCCGAGCAGGCCGCGGGAGATATAGACAAAGCCGCCGGGCAGGGCGAATGCATTCACGATGTCGTCGTCGAGCACCGTGAAGGTGAAAGCGAGATCCGGGAGTTCGGAAACCTGCGCGAGACTTTTCCCGACGCGGTCGACATAGGCGGTGATCTTAGGGTCGTTATAGACACCACCGAACTGCTCGATGATTTTGGGGTGTTGCTCGCGCCCGATCTGCAGCTCCT
This sequence comes from Pseudomonadota bacterium, assembly GCA_027618305.1. Lineage (GTDB taxonomy): Bacteria > Pseudomonadota > Alphaproteobacteria > UBA6615 > UBA6615 > UBA8079. Next base: position 3,063 of record JAQCFD010000229.1, on the reverse strand, counting down.
CCTCGGGCGACATGAAGGCCGTGAAATTGCGTTCACCTGTTGCCGGATTGACCGAGCAGGCGGCCAGAAACATTGTCGCCGCCGCGAGAGTTAATCGTGTCGCGCGCGTATTCTGGTGGGCGTGCTTTGTCATTCTGACAGAACCTCTATTTGCTCCGGATGGGTGACGTCTATCATCGGACCGTTCCGCGATTTTAACCAGCCCCGCACCCGGATTCGACGCCCAAGATAGTCATCGGGAGAAATACCGGCTTCGGCGAAGCGGTGCCAATCACGGGCCGCGATGGAAATCGTGAAATCCTGCCGCCAGTCGGGCCCGAAGTTGAGAAACGTCCGGCCACCGACCATTGCGACATCCGACACCCGTCCCTCGACAAGTGCGTACTGGTCGAGATGTCGGGCGCTGGCCTGGGGGTCGAGCACGCTGTAATAGGGATGGGACCATATTCCTTGGCTCGTTTCGCGCGAACCGCGTTCATGCACCAGCATTTCCCGGACCAGAGCGCGGTTATCGGGGAAGCTGTAGACCCGCGCAAACCCGGCGGTGAGGAGTGCGCCCTGGACCCAGGTCCCGTCCTCGGTGAACAGATGCGCGAGCGCCCGATTGTGCCGGTCGATGCTTCGTCCGCCGTATCCCAGGGACACGCGGCGGTCCAGCACCAGATCCTCAAGCGCGGCTTTGGCTTCGTCGGCGAGCGGCCACTTGGCGAAGCCGCGGCGGCCGAGCGGCAGTTTTGGCGCCTGAATGCCCACCAGGCGGACTTCGCGGGCGTCATCGAGAATAACCGTGTCCCCATCGATCACGGCCACCACAAGTGCTGTACCGCCGTTCTGCAGTACATCGGGCATCTGCGCACCGGCGCTCCCCGGCGCGGCGATGACACCGGAAAGGGTCAACATAATGACAAGAAGAATACGGATGGTTGCCATTCGCGAACTATAGCGTTTGATTGGGGTCAGCGTGTCATGGCATTGCGGCGGGACGATGACCGCCGATTCGGTTGACATATCAGCCGGTGCGCGCCCACATGCCGCGATCTGGTGACAGGAGAGTTTGTTTTGCGTACGGATTTGTTCCCGGTAATCGAAGCCCGTGAAAGCGGCATGCTCGACCTGGACGGAACCCATGTCATGTATTGGGAAGAGTGCGGTAACCCGGACGGGGTGCCGATACTTTTTGTGCATGGCGGGCCTGGTGCCGGCACGATGGCTGTACATCGCCGGTTCTATGACCCTGAGTATTTCCGGATCATTTTATGTGATCAGCGCGGCGCCGGCCGATCGACACCCCCTGCCAGCCTGATCAACAACACCACCGCGCACCTGTTGTCCGACCTCGAGGCGCTACGCGTCCATCGCGATATCGAGCAGTGGCATCTGTTTGGCGGCTCATGGGGCTCCACACTGGCACTCGCCTACGGGCAGGCTTTTCCGCAACGCTGCCTGGGCATGGTGTTGCGCGGGATATTTACCTGCGCGCCGCGCGAGGTCGAATGGTTTCTTGAGGGCATGGGCCGGGTCTTCCCCGAAGCATGGCATGATTTTTCCCAGGCCATCCCGGAGGCGGAACGTGGCGATTTATTGCAAGCATACGTAAAGCGTTTGAATGACCCTGACCCGGGGGTTCATCTTCCCGCCGCGCGCGCCTGGGCGACCTATGAAGCGCGCTGCTCGACCCTGCGGCCGAACCCGGATGCGGTGGCGGCCATGTCGGATGCCCAGGGCATGCTCGCGCTGGCGCGCATTGAGGCGCATTATCTGGCCCATGGCGCATTTCTGGCGCCCGGACAGCTTTTTGATGGCCTGGATCGTATCCGCCATCTGCCGGCCACGATCGTTCAGGGTCGCTACGATATGGTGTGTCCGATTGAAACCGCGGAGCGGCTGGCGCGGGCCTGGCCCGAGGCGGAATACACGATTGTGCCGGACGCCGGGCATTCCGCCCTCGAGCCTGGCACGCGCGCGGCGCTGCTACGCGCGGTGGAAGGCCTCAAGGAACTCACATAAGCTTGTGGATCGGGAGTTTTCGCCGGGGCTTTGATCTCGTATGATGGTAGGTACGCAAGGTGGTTCTTGCGTTCGAAACAGGGGGAATGAATTGCGCAAAATAACAATCATGCTGGCAGTGGCGGTCATGGCCTTTGCCTACCGGCCCCCTGCGGCGATGGCTGACGATCCGGATTTTCTGACGATTGGCGGCGGTTGGTACGATTTTAACGACAATATGGACGCGTTCGATTTCCGCGCCGAGTACCGTTCCGACTACAAGTTGCTCGGGTTCACAAAACCCTGGGTCGGGGTTGAGGCCACCAGTGATCAGGCCGTCTACGTGGTGGGTGGACTTCTCGTCGATCTGTATTTCGGCCGCCGCTGGGTCTTCACCCCCAGTTTCGGGGCCGGCATTTATGCCGACGGCAGCGGCAAGGATCTCGGCCATACGATCGAGTTTCGTTCGCAACTCGAGTTCGGTTATCGCTTCGACGATCGCTCACGCGTATCGCTCGCCGTGAGCCACATCTCCAATGCGAGCCTGGGTGATAATAATCCTGGTACCGAAATCGCCACTTTCTACTATCACATCCCCTTCTCCGATATCGTCGAGTAGCCGCGACGGCCCCGCAAACCATGGGTGAGATGGACGGCGCGTTGATCACGGGGGCAGCGCGACGGATCGGTCGTTGTCTTGCCGAGACACTCGCCGCCGCGGGCTGGCATGTTGTCGTCCATCATAATGAATCCACAAATGACGCCGAAGAAACGGTGCGTGTGATCACCGAGGCCGGTGGCCGGGCGGTCGCCGTGGCCGCGGACCTGTCGGACCCGGCGGCGTGCGTGAGGTTGGTTGATGAGGCGCGCGCGCTGACGGGCGGGCTCGGTTGCCTGATCAATAATGCGTCGTTGTTTGTCGAAGACACGGCGTTCGATTTCGATGCCGAGACATTCGATCGCGTCATGGCGGTTAATTTGCGCGCGCCGGCGATCCTGTCACGCGCCTTCGCCGCCCACATGTCCGCACAGAATACCGGCGACGACGCGGGCGTGATCATCAATATCCTGGACCAG
>JAQCFD010000228.1 GCA_027618305.1 Pseudomonadota bacterium | reverse complement strand
CCACTCGATCGTGATGTCGAGGTCTTGCCGGTTCGCCTGGACGAACTCAATTTCGCTTTCTGTGGTCACTTTTTCGATTCCTGTAACAAAGTTATGCGCGCTGAGGGCGTGCCGTTATTTGCCCCAACGCAGGGCAATCGGATCCAATTCGCTCGCGAGGTCAAGCAAGGTCGCGCGCACGTCCGTCGGAAGGGGCGCGATCGGGTGGCGGCAGAAGTCCGACTTGATGACTCCGCCGGCCTTCATCACGGCCTTGGCGGCGCGGAAGCCGCACAGCCGGTTCTCGTGATTGATCAGGGGCAGGACCCGTTGGTAGACGGCCTTTGCCGTATTCCTGTCGCCGGCCAGGTGGGCGGCAATCGCCGGGCGGACGAGATCGGGGATCATCGCCGATGTCATGCAGCCGGTCGCACCGGCATCGAGGTCCGCGAGCAGGGTGATGCCTTCCTCGCCGTCGAAGGGCCCCTCGATGGCGTCACCGCCCGCGGCAATCAGCGCGCGCAGCTTGTTGGCGGCCTGGGCGCACTCAATCTTGAAGCATTTGACCGCGTCGATGTCGCGGGCCATCCGGACGAGCAGTTCTACGGGCAGGTCGGTGCCGGATAGCGGCGCGTCCTGGACCATGATGGGGAGCCCGGCGTCGCCGGCGGCGGCGAACTGGGCGAAGATCTGGTCCGGCGTGCCGCGCAGGAGGGAGCCGTGATAGGGCGGCATCAGCATGATCATGGCAGCACCCAGGTCGGCGGCTTGTCTGGCCCGGGCGACAACGATGTCGGTAGCGAAGTGGCTGGCGGTGACGATGACCGGCACCCGACCCGCGACATGTTCGAGAGACAGGCGCGTGAGCTGATCGCGCTCCGCGTCCGACAGCAGGAACTGTTCGGAGAAATTGGCAAGAATGCAGATGCCGTCGACACCCTGATCGATCATGCAGTCGAGGACCCGCTTCATGCCCTCGGGATCGATGGCGCCGGTATCGGTGAAAGGTGTCGGGGCGACGGGCCAGACGCCGCTGTAGGTATGGGTGATGCTCATATGTGTTTGATAGCAAGCCAGAACGATTATGCCCATGGTTGACAGTGTCTCGGGCCGGGACGTTCAATGCGCCTGACATCAGGATAGGGATACAAGCCATGGGCGAGACGCTTTTCACCAATGTCTCCGTGATCGACGGGACGGGGGCCAAACCGTTCGACGCAACGGTGCGGGTCCAGGGAAACCGGATCATGGCCGTGACGCCCGGCGGCGCGGTGGACGGGGCTGGCGCGGAGATTGTCGATGGCGGTGGGACGACCCTGATGCCCGGCCTTACCGATGCCCATGCCCATCTGAGCTTCCTCGATGCCGCCACGCTCGGCGATATCAACGCGTTGTCGGCCGAACGCCACATACTCGAAACAGCTAAAAATGCCCGCAAGATGCTGGATCATGGCTTCACCAGCATGTTCAGCGGCAGCTCCGCCCGCGACAATCTCGAAGTGGCACTGCGCGACGCGATCAACGCCGGCGACATCCCGGGGCCGCGGCTCAAGGCGGCCACCCGGCAGATGACGGTCACCGGCGGGTTTGGCGATATCGGCCGCGAGGATGCCTATTCGCTGGTCCTCGATGGGCCCGAGGCGTTTCGCAAGGCTTGCCGTGCGGCCGCGCGTGCCGGGGTGGATACCTTCAAGATCGTGCCGTCGGCCATGGGCTCGGGCTCCGACCCGTTGGCCGAGGACACCGCCATGTCGGACGACGAGGTGGCCGCTGTGTGCGCCGTGGCCCGGCAGCGCAACCGGATGGTCGCGGCCCACGCCCGCTCGGCCGATGCCGTGAAGATGTGCGTGCGCAACGGCGTGCAGGTGATCTATCACGCGACCCTGGCCGACGAGGAGGCCAAGGATATGCTGGAGGCCAGGCGTGACAGCGTGTTTGTCGCGCCTGCCATGGGCCTGCCTTATGGCCGCCTGACGGAAGGCGAGAAATACGGCGTCTCCACCGATGATTTCACCCGGGCGCGGGCCGAGAAGGAAATCGAGACGGTCAGCGCGACGATGGCCGATCTGCGCAAGCGGGGCATCCGGGTGCTGCCGGGCGGGGATTACGGCTTCAAGTGGAACCCCCATGGCCGAAACGCCCGGGATCTTCACATGTTCGTCGAACTGTTCGGGTTTACGCCGCTGGAGGCGATCCAGGCGGCGACCCAGGCCGGCGGCGAGCTTATGGGGGAGCCCGGGTGCCTCGGTGTGATCGCAGAGGGCGCATTCGCCGATCTGTTGCTGGTGGATGGCGATCCGACAAAGGACATCGCGATCCTGCAGGATCCGGACCGGTTCCTGGCGATCATGAAGGACGGCGCGTTCCATAAGGCACCACCGGAAAATCGGGCAGGACAGCAGGTCGCTGCCGAATAATCGAAGACCAGGCCGGCATCGCCGGCCAAGGGGGAAGAGACAATGAAACTGGTGACATTCACGGCCGGCGGCGGCGCGCCGCGGGTCGGCGCGTTGAGCGAAGACGAGACGCGGGTCATCGATCTCGCGGCGGCGGACGATCAGCCCTATTTTCAGACCATGCTGGCCCTGATCGAGGCGGGTGATCCCGCGGTCGCGCGGGCCCGCGAAATCGTCGCCGCATCGGGTGATGATGCGGGTGGCGGCACGGTTTTTCCACTGGCGGATATCGCGCTTCTCACGCCGGTTCCACAGCCTCCGCAGATACGAGATTTTCTGTGCTTTGAGAGGCACTTACTTAATTCTTTTGATATGTTGCGCAAGAAAAAGGCGCAGGCTGAACCCGACCCGGAAGAGGCGCTCAAGCGCTTCGAGGCCGAGGGCGCGTTTGCCGTCCCGCAGATCTGGTACGACCAGCCCTTGTTCTACAAGCCGAGCCGCCTGGGTGTGATCGGGACGGGCACGGATGTCATCTGGCCGTTCTTCTCGAACATGCTCGACTACGAGATGGAGTTCGGCTGCTGGCTGGGCAAGGCCGGCAAGGACGTCGAGGCCAAGGACGCCACGGACATGATCTTCGGCTATTCGATCTTCAACGACATATCGGCGCGCGACACTCAGGCCCATGAAATGCCGGCCGGTTTCGGGCCCGGCAAGGGCAAGGATTTCGACACCGGCAACATCATCGGCCCTTGCATCGTCACCGCCGATGCGTTCGATCCATACAACGCCGAGATGATAGTCCGGATCAACGGCGAGGAGCGCTCGCGCGGCAATTCCGGCGAGATGTATCACAAGTTCGAGGATTGCATCGCCCACACATCCCGGGCCGAGACGGTGTTTCCGGGCGAATTCTTCGCGTCGGGCACCGTCGGCTGGGGCTGCGGGCTCGAGCATGACAGGTATCTTGAAGATGGCGATGTCATTGAGCTTGAGGTCACGGGAATCGGCGTGCTCAAGAACAAAGTTGTGAAACAGGCTTAGCGGGGGCGTCCGACATGGCGAAATGGCAATACACAAAGGGACTTCATGAGGTCGGCAACGGGCTCTACGCCTATCTTCTGCCCGATGGCGGCTGGTGCTGGTCGAATACGGGGCTGATCGTCGATGGGGAGGAGACTTTACTCGTCGATACGCTGTTCGATTTGCCGATGACCGGCGACATGCTCGATACGATGCGCGATGCGGTACCCGCGGCAAAGCGCATCGGCAAACTGGTGAATACCCACGCCAATGCGGACCACACCTGGGGCAATCAGCTGGTCAAGGAGGCCGAGATCATCGCCTCGGCGGGCTGTGCCGAGGAATTCGATCACTTCCTGCCCGAAACTCTGCTCGACATGATGGGGCAGACGAAGGAACTGGGCGTGTTGGGCGAGTTTCTGGAGCACTGCTTTTCGCCGTTCGATATAACGGGGATTGAACTCACACCTCCGACGACGACCTTCGTTGATGAAAAGACCATCAGTGTCGGCGATCGGAATATCGAGCTTTTCAATGTCGGCCCGGCCCACACGCGTGGCGACTTGCTGGTCTATCTGCCCGAGGATCGAATGATGTTTTCGGGGGACATTCTGTTCGTCGGCGGGCATCCGGTGATCTGGGACGGTCCGGTCGATAACTGGCGTGCCGCTTGCGACAAGATTCTGGGCATGGATGTGGACATCATCGTACCGGGTCATGGTCCGGTCGCGGGCAAGGACGAAGTGGGTCGTTTCCGCAGTTATCTTGACGAAATGGAGCATGAAACCCGCAAACGCTTCGATGCGGGCCTCGATGAGATGGAGGCTGCGAAGGACATTGCGCTGGCCAACTATGAGGACTGGAACGATGCCGAACGGGTTTTCGCCAACGTGGCGGCGCTATATCGCGAGTTTCGCGGTATTCCTGCGAGCGAGGGCATGACGCCGATGGAGGTCTTCGCCGGCATGGCCGAACTTTTCAAGCACCAGAAAAACAATGGGCACGGCCATGCACACCACCATCACTGATCATGGATCTGGGTGGTCCAGTAACCAGTGGTTGTGCGGGAAAATGTGCGTTTTGGCGGGTTGCCTAATTCGCACGGAAAATTGACACCGAAAATTCCATTAACTCACTGGAAAAATTGAGTTTTCGTATTAACCATTTAACATGTTCTTCATTGTAACGTCCGCCATTGAGGTACTACCATAGCGTGGTATTTCGAAGGGGTTGGTCGTCTGCGTGTTCGGCAGTCGCGGGCTTCTTGATGTATTTCAATCCTGGTGCGTATTTGGGGACGGAATGGCACGACGGCGCGGCACACGCGGAGATGATCATCTTGTAGGCACGGGCGGCCGCGATTACATCGACGGCCGCGCCGGCGACGACACGATCATTGGCGGTGCCGGCGACGATAAGCTCAAGGGTGGTCGCGGAGACGATACGATCGATGGCGGCGCAGGCGATGATTGGATCGATGGCGGCTCGGGCGACGATACGATCAATGGTGGTTCCGGTGACGATTACATCAAGGCCGGCTCTGGCGACGACACGGTCGATGGCGGTTCGGGTGACGACAGGATCTCGGCCGGTTCCGGCGATGACACGGTTGATGGCGGTTCGGGTGACGACAGGATCTCGGCCGGCTCCGGCGACGACACAGTCGATGGCGGTTCGGGCAATGATCGGATCGATGGTGGCGCCGGCGACGACCTGATCCGCGGCGGCACCGGCGACGATGTTCTGATCGGTGGCGAGGGTGACGACATTCTGCACGGTGGTGCCGGGAATGATTACCTGTCCGGCGGTTCGGGCGATGACGAGCTGCACGGTGGCAGCGGCGATGATGTCCTGCTGGGTGGATCCGGGAACGATATTCTGATCGGTGATGGGCCGAGTGCGGCGGATGCCCCGGAGACGCGCAGCCTGACCGGCGAGAGCGGTGTCTACGAAATCGCCGGCGCGAGCGAACTGA
>JAQCFD010000227.1 GCA_027618305.1 Pseudomonadota bacterium | reverse complement strand
GCGCCCTCGAGGCCGAGGCCGAAAGCGATCTCGCGGGTGTGGAATGGCATGATGCCGGTCACCGGATCGATCGCCACCTGTGCGATCTTTTCGGGGGTTTCCTCCGCGACGGTCTCGATGTCCATGCCGCCTTCGGTCGATGCGACGATCACGATCCGGGACGTCTCGCGATCCACGAGCAGGCTCAGATAAAGCTCACGCGCGATATCACAGCCTTCCTCCACATAAATTCGTTTCACTTCCTTGCCTTCGGGGCCGGTTTGCTTGGTGACCAGCGTCTGGCCGAGCATGGCCTCGGCATGGGCGCGGACTTCATCGTCGCTGCGCGCCAGGCGCACACCGCCGCCACCTTCGGGGTTTTCAGCGAAATGTCCGGCACCGCGTCCGCCGGCATGAATCTGGGATTTTACCACCCAGATACCGCCGCCAAGATCCTTGGCCACCTTGCTGGCCTCGTCCGGCGTGTAGGCCACCGCGCCGCGAGGCACGGAGACGCCAAACTTCTCCAGCAGACCCTTGGCCTGATACTCATGAATGTTCATTGGCGGTGTTTTCCGAGAGACTGATGAGGTGAGCGTCGGTGACGATGAACGCGCAGGATTACCGTGTGGTTAATTTCTGTCGCCCAACGTCGCGGTTGAAGCCCGGTTGTTCGGGCCAAGTATGGTTAACGAAGTTCGACTTTAGCACTCATGTTGCACTGCGCAACCGGGCCTAAAGCCGAACAGTCGGGTGCTGGAGGGCTACTTGCCAGCCTTTTTGGCGGTCTCGCGCTGCAGTTTCTTCGTGACCTTTGCCAGGTCCTCAACCGCTTTCACCGATTTACGAAATTCGGCGCGTTCTTTCGCATCCAGCGGGACCTCGACGATCCGCTCGACACCTTTTTCACCGATCACAACCGGAACGCCGACATACATGTTCTTCACGCCATATTCACCACGCAGATAGGCCGCGCAGGGCAGAACCCGCTTCTTGTCCTTGAGGAAGGACTCCGCCATTGCGATGGCGGATGACGCCGGGGCGTAGAAAGCCGAGCCGTTGCCGAGCAATTCGACAATCTCGCCGCCACCCGAACGGGTGCGCTGGACAATCGCATCCAGGCGCTTCTGGGTGGTCCACTTCATCTTGATCAGGTCCGGCAGCGGAATGCCGGCGACCGTCGAGTAGCGCACCGACGGCACCATTGTGTCGCCATGGCCACCAAGCACGAACGCTGTGACGTCTTCAACCGACACGTTGAATTCTTCGGCCAGGAAATAACGGAACCGCGCGCTGTCGAGAACGCCGGCCATGCCGACGCACATGTTCGGCTTGAGACCCGCGGCTTCGCGCAGGATGCCGACCATCACGTCCAGCGGGTTGGTGATGCAGATCACGAAGGCGTCGGGACAGTTCTTCTTGATGCCCTCGCCGACCGATTCCATCACCCCGGTGTTGATGCCGATCAGGTCGTCACGGCTCATGCCGGGCTTGCGTGCCACACCGGCGGTCACGATGACCACATCGGCGCCGCGGATCGCGGAATAGCTGCTGGCGCCCACCATCTGGGAATCAAAACCTTCGACCGGAGAGGATTCTGCCAGGTCGAGCGCTTTGCCCGCGGGCATGCCCTTGACAATATCGAACAGGACGACATCGCCCAGTTCCTTGAGGCCAACCAGATGGGCGAGCGTGCCGCCAATGTTGCCTGCGCCAATCAGCGCGATCTTGTTACGTGCCATGTTTATATCTTCTCCGACGTCGAGGAATGTTGCCGTGCGCGGTGTGTAACGCGAATTCAGGGGTGGTTCAAGGCGGCGTCCGGCAAGGAATTTGTGCCGCCGGATCGGGATCGATGTCCATGAATTTATGGGATGTGCGGACTGTTCAGATAATCCTCGGCCTGCATCTCCATCAGCCTTGAAACCGTGCGTTGAAATTCGAAGGCGGTATCGCCCTTCATGTAGAGCTCGCCGGGTTCACCGTCGGCACTGGCGAACAGGTTTACATGATGCTCGTAGAGCGAATCGATCAGCACGACAAAACGCTTGGCCGCATCGCGTTCGCGCTCGTCGAGGATGGGAATATTGTCGACCATTACGGTGTGGAACTGGGCTGCGATTGTCAGAAAATCCGATGCACCGCGCGGTTTGTTGCACAGCTCGTCGAACGTGAAACGAGCGATGCCGCGCGCCGCCTGGCGGGCGTGGATGCTCCGCCCCTGGACCTCGATCTCGAACGGGACCGGGTCCGCATTGTCGGTCAGGGTCGCGAAGGCGGCGTCGAGCTTGGCGGTCGATGCGCGCCCGATCGGGGTGTGCCACACCGGCTCACCCTTGAGTCGGTCCAGGCGGAAATCCGTGCCGGCGCCGATATCGAGCACGTCGAGCTTCTCGATGATTAAATCAATGAAGGGCAGGAACCGGTCGCGCTGGAGGCCGCCCTTGTAGAGATCACGCGGGGCGACGTTGGAGGTCGCGATGATGACCACGCCGCGGTCGAAGAAGGCCTGGAACAGACGGCCCAGGATCATCGCGTCGGCGATGTTTACGACATGGAACTCGTCGAAACACAAAAGCCAGCTCTCGTCGGCGACGTCAGCAGCGACCTGCATCAGCGGGTCGGTGCGTTTCTCCTGCTTGCGCAGCTCATTCAGGCGCTGCTGGATCTCCAGCATGAAGGCATGGAAATGAACCCGCCGCTTGCGCTCGACCGGGGCGGTATCGAAGAACAGATCCATCAGCATGGATTTGCCGCGACCGACCGGGCCGTAGAGGTAGAGCCCCATCGGGGGGGCATCATTGCGGCGCCCAAGGCCGAAGCGGTCCTTCCAGCCTGACAGGAAACTCTCCTCGGCGGGCTGATAGCCCTTCAGCGCATGATGCAGGCTTTGAAGCTTCTCGACGGCGAGTTTCTGCGTGGGGTCGCGCATCAGCTCGTTCGCGTCGCGCATGGAGCGATAGCGTTCGAGCGGGGTCAGCAGTTCCGAATCAGGGGTTCCGTCGGGCATGGCGGCGGTTACCTAGGCCAGCTTGGCGTCCGGTGCAACAGGGTGACGTGTTATTGCGCGGCCGTTTGTGAAACTTGGGCGGCTGGATCGGCAAACATCGCCTCCATCTCCCGGCGCACCTGCACGGCCTGAATGTTGGGATCGATGTCCACGTCGGCCCAGCCGACCGGCTGGTCTTTCGCCACCGCGTGTTTGAGTGTCACCCCGTGCGCCAGTCCGATGGGCAGCCCGCCGGCCGCGAGGCTGGCGGCGGCTGGCATGAGTTTCCCATACACGGTAAAGCCGCCCTCGCCATCCAGCGCGTCGCCGGGTTTCAGGTCGCGCTTCGCGGTGGCCACCGCGTCGCCACGAAACCCGGTGGGCGATCCGGTCGGCTCGTTGCGCAGGGCCGCGCTCGCGACGGAGATGCCGAGTTCGAGCCCGATCAGATGGTAGGGCTTCCATTGCGCGGCATAGTTGCCCGAGACGTCGGTCACCAGCCCGTATTCGTCGAAGCAGGCGCGCACATATTCGCTCGGCGCCTCGAAAACGACATAGACCCCCCAGCGCAGATCGCCGGTCACGTGGCGGCCGTCGCGCTCCTCGGAGCTGATCACCTCGACCTGGCCCTTGTGGTGCAGCTGACCCCCCTCGGCGACCGGCCGCATCACATGGGGCAGGTCATGGACGCCGCAGGCCGGGAAGGCGAGGCCGTCGGGCGCGGGTGTGAGCCCGGTGGCGTTGGCGACGGCGGCCATCTCGATCGCCGACTTGGTGCCGTCGAGGAAGGAGTTGAACATCTGCGGGTTCATGCCGCCGGCTTCGGCCTGGGCCGGCGTCAGCCCGTAGTGATCCCACACATCGTCGGGCGTCACATAATGATAGCCATCGAGATACTTGGTGCCCTTCCCGGCGGCGATCACCTCGAGGCCGCAGGCCCGCGCCCAGTCCACCTGTTCGTGGATCAGCGCCGGCTGGTCGCCATAGGCCAGCGAATAGACGATGCCCGCCTGGCGCGCGCGTTCGGCCAGCAACGGCCCGGCCAGGACATCGGCTTCCACATTGACCATGACGATGTGCTTGCCCTGTTCGCAGGCCGCCAGCGCATGGGCGATCCCGGCGGCGGGGCTGCCGGTTGCGTCGATCACCACGTCCAGGCCGCCGGCGGCGACCAGTGCCATGGAATTGTCGGTCAGGTGGGTGTTGCCCTGGGAAAGTGCCGCATCGAACGTCGGCGCGGACGGGTCGAGACCGCCGACCCGCGCGCAGGCCGCCCGTGCACGCTCCGGGTCCAGGTCGGCGATCGCCATGACGTGAATGCCCGGCGTGCGGGCGGCCTGGGACAGGTACATGGTGCCGAACTTGCCCGCCCCGATCAGGCCGACCCGGACGGGGCGTCCGTCTTCGGCGCGCCGGCCGAGCATCGCGTGGAGGTTCATTGCAAAATCCTTCGTGTTTCCCGCTATTCTGTTCGCCGAGTTTACAACGAAATGCGATCAAAAGCTGGAGGGGAACCATGACCGAATACAACGAGGATGCGCGGGTGCCGCATGTGTCGCGCGATGACTTCCCGGCCGATCAGGTCGGTGTCTACGATCACATCATGGAGACCCGGAAGCTCGAATTCATGGCCGAGTTGTTCGCGCGGATGGCCAGCAGCCCCGGCGCGCTCGAGGCCGTGGCGTCGGTCGGCGAGCATGTCCGCTTCCACAGCGTGTTCGACGAGGTCTTGCGCGAGATGATCATCTGCACGGTCTCGAAGGAGGTCGGCAACTGGTACGAATGGACCCATCACATTCACCGGATGCCCGACGATATGCGCGCGGTCTGCGGAACGCTGGCGGCGGAGGCATTGCCCGCGCCGGTCGGCCCGGCGCTGCGTTTTTCCCGGATCGTCGCCAACAACGGCAAGGCCGACGATGCGCTGATCGAGGAAATTCGCGACGCCCTGGGTGACCGGGGGCTCGTCGATCTGACGGTGATGGTCGGCTACTACCAGCTCGTCGGCACGTTCTGCACGACGCTGCATGTGCCGATCGAGGACACGATCGAACGCACCCCGATGCCGGCGTAGTTGATCCTCCAAAAACTCGTCATGCCCGGACTTGATCCGGGCATCTTGTGGTGACGTCGCGCGCGGCGTGCATGAGATACGCGGGTCAAGCCCGCGTATGACGATTTGTGGGAATTGCGCGGTATGAACCCCGGACCGAGTTCGGGCATGCGGCAGTAGGGTGGAGGACTACTCCGCCGCGGCGGCATTCTCCCGGGCCAGCGCCAGCAGGCAGTCGTCGTCGAGCGGCTCGATCGGTGCAAAATCGCGATGCGCGATCCATTCCTCGCGCTTGAACTGGCGGATGTGGTTGTCCACATGGCACAGGCTCAAATAGACGATCACCCGGCCCCAGGGGCTGA
>JAQCFD010000226.1 GCA_027618305.1 Pseudomonadota bacterium | reverse complement strand
CGGACAATCGCCGGAACCTGCCAATGGGTTTATCTAGAACAGCGTGGTCGCCACCTGCTCTTTCGTCGTTGCGTATGCGATCAATGTTTGCATGGCATTACCCAAACATGGCCTTTCACCTGAAGTATTCCTTACCTTCTGGGCCTTTCTGCCAGCGTTGACGGGCTTCTTCGTCGCGTCATATATCGACTGTATCGTAGAGAATAGGCCGCATGACGCCCGGACCTACGGACGGCACCAGGTCTGGACGATGATGGTGGCAACGGCTGTCATCTCGATGATATCGCTTGCCAAGACGAGTGCGCCGGACACGTGGCCAGCCGTTTTCTGGGCCTTTCTGGTATACGCGATTGCGACAGCCGGGCTGATTGGCCACGCCATCGCGCACATTTTTCCAAAGTCCTACGCAAAGCAAGCAAGGACAGCCAACGATCAGGCATCGTTCGACGACGCAGAAGGCGATATCGAACTCCAAGTGCAACAATTGAACGAGGCAGAACCAACAACGGCATGAAACTCGCGCATACCGGCCAGACCTGATTAAGGACATGCCAACCCGGTGCCCGGTGCACCGATCAGGCGCTCTTACTCCGCGCCCCATCCACTTGGTCGCTCGGGCGCGGTGAGAGGCACCATTCGTTTGGACCTGCCTCACGAATTGTAGACTTTTTGTCTATTTTATGTTATGCTTTTTCAATGAACCCGATCCAAAGCCGAGCCCATCGCGACGTACCATCGCCCTACAGGACGCAGACGCCGACCGTGCCAAAACGGTATTCTATTACCGCTTTTTACGACGCATGGGGTCGAACCGCGTTTTTTCTATAGGGCCCTACAGCGCCATTCTGTCGCGGTACCCGGGAGCGAAAGCGCCGTTGATCCCGCGTTACAAACGACTGTCACCCGAGAGGTCAAAGCCGCTACAATGCCGCCCATCATCCAACACACGGGAGTCTGAATCGTGATCGTCGAACAAGTCTGGACCGGCAACGCCTACCGCAACTTCAATTATGTCATCGTCTGCCCGGACACCGGCGAGGCCTTGGCCATCGATCCGCTGGACCACGAAAAATGCCTGGCCGCCGCCGAGAAGAACGGCTGGAAGATCACCCAGATCCTGAATACCCACGAGCATGGCGACCACACCGGCGGCAACAAGGCGATGGTGGCGGCGACCGGCGCCAAGCTGCTGGCGCACAAGGGCGCCAAGGACAAGATTCCCGGCATCGACGTGGGGTTGGGCGCAGGCGATATCGTCAAGGTCGGCCGGGTCGAGCTCGAATCCCTCGACACCCCGGGCCACACCATGAGCCATGTCTGTCTGCTGTCCCACACCGACCAGCCGGCGCTGATCTGCGGCGACACCATGTTCAACGCGGGCGCCGGCAATTGCCACAACGGCGGCCACCCGGCGGAGCTCTATCACACCTTCACCGGCCAGATCGCCAAACTGCCCGACGACACGCTGATCTATCCGGGCCACGACTACCTCACCAACAATCTGGAGTTCACCCTCTCGCGCGAGCCGAACAACGCCAAGGCCAAGGCACTGCTGGACGAATTGCGGGACACCCACGATCCGGACAACGCGATGATCACGACGCTCGGCCAGGAGAAGGAGATCAACACCTTTTTCCGCCTGCACAACCCGGCGATCATCGAAAAGCTGCGCGAAGAATTCCCGGACCTGCCGGCGGAGCCCACGCCGATGGACGTGTTCCTGAAGCTCCGCGAACTCCGCAACGACTGGTAGCGGCGGCGGCAAGCGGCCACGGGAGTGAGATGACGGAAACCACCGACCAAACGGAGACGATCGCGTTTTTGGAAAATCCGGCAACCCATGGCGGAGCGGCGGTCGAGCGCATCGACACGCATTCCGCCATCGTCTTTCTGGCGGGCGCGCGGGCGTGGAAACTGAAACGCGCACTCAAATTTCCGTTCCTCGATTTCTCCACTCTGGCGCGCCGCGCCGAGTGCTGCCGGCGCGAGATCGAACTCAACAAGCGGACCGCGCCCACGCTCTACCGCAAGGCGGTGCCGGTGACGCGGACGGCGGACGGCGGTCTCGCCCTCGACGGCGCCGGCACGCCGGTCGACTGGCTCGTCTCCATGAACCGCTTCGAGCAATCCGGCCTGTTCGACCGGATGGCGGCGGCGGGATCGCTGACGCCGGATTTGATGACCGCGCTCGCGGACACGATCGCCGCCTTCCACCGCGACGCCGAGGTCACCCCGGACAAGGGCGGGGCGGAGGCCATGCGCTGGGTGATCGACGACAATATCGAGGAGTTGCGTGCCTTCGGCGATCTCTTCGATGCGGCCGCCCTCGACACGTTGGATGCAGGCTCCCACGCCCTGCTCGACGCCAATGCCCCCCGCCTCGATGCGCGGCGCGCGGACGGCAGGGTCCGGCATTGCCACGGCGACCTGCACCTGCAGAACATCTGCCTCGTCGAAGGTCGCCCGACGCTGTTCGATTGCATCGAGTTCAACGACGATATCGCCTGCGTCGATGTCGTCTACGACCTCGCGTTCCTGCTGATGGACCTCGCGCATCGCGGTCGCCGCGATCTGGCCAATCTCGTCCTGAACCGCTATCTCGCCCGCACCGGCGATTGGGGCGGGCTGGCCATCCTGGAATTGTTCCTGTCCTGCCGCGCCGCCGTGAAGGCGAAGGTCTCGGCGATCTCGGGCCGCAGCGATCCGTCCCGCATTCCAGAGGCGAAAAACTTCCTCGCGCAGGCGGTCGGCTACCTCGAGCGGCCGGCGCCTCGACTGGTCACCGTCGGCGGTGCCCCCGGCACGGGCAAATCGACCCTGGCCCAACGGATCGCGCCCGAGATCGGCGGCGGGTGCGGCGCGATCCTGCTGCGTACGGATGTGCTGCGCAAGCAGATGCTCGGCACCGATATCCTGGAGCGGCTGCCGGAAGACGCCTACGACCGCGAGACCACGGAGCGGACCTACGACCGGGTGCTCGACGAGGCCGAAGCCCTGCTGCGGGCCGGCATCAGCGTCATCGCGGACGCGACCTTCACCGACGCCCGGTTCCGCCAGCGGATCGAGGATCTCGCGCGCCAAGAGGGCGTACCGTTCGCAGGTATTTGGCTGCAGGCGCCGCAGGCACTGCGGGAAGAACGCATCGAAGGCCGGACGAACGATCCTTCCGATGCGACGGTCGGTCTCATTCGCCGGTTCACGCAGGAACTGGCGGCGCCGGAGGGCTGGCTGCGGCTCGATTCGTCGCAGCCGCTCGATCGAATGGCAAGCAATACGCTGAGGAAGATTTTGACCTAGGTCAAAGCTTATTGGTCCCCTCTCCTGCTATCGATCAGGTCAACAAAGGCGCATAGGAAGGTTTGGTACGTCATGTCTATTCGAAAGATACTCGTCCCGGTAAACGGCGAAGATAGCGATGCGGTGGCGTTGAGCGCCGCGCTAAAGCTGGCGGAGCGCTTCGGCGCTCAGATCGAGGCACTGCACGTCCAGGCTTCGGGGGATGCCGCGTTGCCGTTTCTCGGCGATACGGCGTCCGGGGCCGTGATCGAGGAGATTCTCGACAGGATCGAAGAAGAGGCCGAGAAGCGCGCGGCCAAGGCCCGCAGCGGGTTCGACAAATGGCGCGAGAAGGCCGGCCTTCCGGAAGGCGCCAAGCCCGGAGGCATCAGCGCGAGCGCCGTCTACCGCCAGGAAACCGGCGACCGCGACGGGCTGCTCGGCCTGCACGCCCGGTGCAGCGACCTGATCGTCGTGCGCGCCGCCACAAGCGAAGACGACGCGGCCGTTGCCGCCGATATCGAAGTCATCCTCATGGGGAGTGGCCGGCCGGTCCTGCTGGTGCCGGCCGAACTGTCGTCCAATTTCGCGAACAAGGTCGTCGCCGCATGGAACGACAGCGTGGAATCGGCCCGTGCCCTGGCGGCGGCTCTGCCGTTGCTGGAGAAAGCCGATTCCGTCACCGTCGCCTCGGTCAGCACCGGCGAGAAGGATACGCCCGACCTGGAGATGGTCTCGCAGTACCTGACGGCCCACGGCATCGCGGCCAGCACGACCGTCATCGAAGCGGGAGACGAGGAAATCAGCGATGTCTTGATCCAGCACGCCCGGCGGCACGACGGCGCCCTGCTGGTCATGGGCGCCTACAGCCACAGCCGCCTGCGCGAGCAGGTGCTGGGCGGCGTGACCCAGGACATTCTCGACTTCACCGAAATCCCGGTTCTCCTCATCCACTAAGACACAGGATACAGACATGACACTCAAGAAAGTCCGATTGGAACTGGCCCGCTGCCCCGAATTCCCGGAAGGCAGCAGCGAATTCGGATACGAAATCACGGCCCCGCTGACGGCAGACGGCCACATCGATCTTGATGCCTGGAAGAAATCCAAGGATAAATGCGCGGTGCGGCGCTTCTGGCGGCACGAGGACGACGAGAACGGCATGCTGGTGCATACGCGGCGCGGCTGGATGTTCGACTACGACCCCGATGCGGAAGACGACGACGAACCGCTTTTCCGCCTCGACGATCACGTCTTCAAACAAGGCGAGTATGTCTCCGTGACCGAACACGACGGCGTCCAGCGGACGTTTCAGATTGTCGACGTTCGTTAGGCTCGGGTGCGTTCCGGGCTGTCATCGCGGTGCGATTGAGCTAGTATCGCGGGCATGTCCGAAGCAAAGAAAACAGTCGTCCTGACCGGTGCCAGCCGCGGCATCGGTCACGCCACGGTGATGCGGTTCTCCCATGAAGGCTGGCGCATCATCACCTGCTCGCGCGATGACGTGCCGGAGGCCTGCAAACGGGATCCGAATTGGGCGATCCACATCCCAACCGATCTCGCCGACGAGGGATCCGTGAAGGCCTTTATCGAACAGGCCAACGAGGTGATCGGCGACACGCCGCTGAACGCGCTCATCAACAACGCGGCCGTCTCGCCGAAGACCCCGTTCAAGGAGCGCCTCGGCTGTCTGAACGGCGACATCGACGGCTGGCGCAAGGTCTACGAGTTGAATCTCTTCGCGCCGATCATGCTCTGCCGAGGGTTTGCCGCCGCCCTCGGACGTGGGGCAAAGGCCGGCGGCGGTGCCGTCGTGAACATCACGTCCATTGCGGGCCATGCGATCCATCCCTTCGCAGGGTCGGCCTATTCAACCTCGAAATCGGCGCTCTCGGCGCTTACCCGAGAACTCGCGGTGGAATTCGCCGAACTCGGCGTCCGTGTCAATGCGGTCGCGCCCGGCGAGATCGAGACGGAAATGATCGGCGACGAATACGAGCCGCTCATCAATCGCATTCCGATGCACCGCATGGGCACGGCGGAGGAAGTGGCCGGCTGCGTCTACCAGCTCTGCTCGCCCGATTTCAGCTACGTCACGGGGACGGAAATCTTCGTCACCGGCGGACAGCACGTCTACTGAAATCGGACGGACGGGCTTTCGTCGCTCTTCTTCAAATCGGC
>JAQCFD010000225.1 GCA_027618305.1 Pseudomonadota bacterium | reverse complement strand
GGCCGGCGGCCGCGGCATCCAGCATTTCCAGTTGGTGCGCGTGCGGTGTCCAGTTCCGCGCGGCGAACCAGTCCGACAGCGCTGGCGGCAGTCTGTCAGGCATTATTCACCCGAACACCCGGCGCAGATCCGCAAGCCGCGCGTCCAGCGCGTCCGGCGCATAGGGCTTGGCCGGGGCCACGCCCCAGATCGGGCTCGGCCAGGCCGCGTCGTCGGTGAAGCGCGCCACCACATGAATATGCAGTTGGGGCACCATGTTGCCGAGCGCGGCAACGTTGATCTTGTCGGGCGCGAACAGCTCCATCAGCGCCTCGCTGGCGCGGCTGATCTCCCGACCGGCCCTCACCATGTCATCGGGCGACAGGTCGTGGAAGTCCCGTAAACCCGTCCGCGCGGGCACCAGGACCAGCCAGGGATAGTTGGCATCGGTCAGTAGCAGCACCTCGCACAGAGTCCATGTGGCGACGGGCACTGTGTCGGCAGCGAGTTGGGGGTGGAGTTCGAAATCGGGCATGGCTGTCGCATTCGTTGGGCTCGGTGACCGGCAGTCTAGCGCGATGGACACGAGACCTCATCCGCTAGTGCAGACGGCCCCACTTCTGGGGCAAACTCAGGAAACAAGTTCCAACCGACAGGATCGACATGAAAGCCGTCTGGTACGAAGAACTCGGCCCCGCCCGCGAGGTCCTGCAATACGGTGAAATGGACTCTCCCGAACCCGGGCCCGGCGAAGTCCGCGTGAAGCTCCATGCGTCGGGCGTAAACCCGGCCGACGTGAAGCGCCGGGGGCTCGGCACCTACGGCATGGAACATCCGCGCATCATCCCCAACAGCGACGGCGCGGGGATCATCGATGCAGTGGGCGACGGGGTGACGAGTATCGAGGTGGGACAACGGGTCTGGCTGTTCAACGGCCAGCGGCAGGGCCGCGCGTTCGGCACCGCGGCAGAATACATCACCCTCGACGCCTGGCTGGTCTCCCCCCTCCCCGACGAACTGAGCTTCAACGAAGGCGCGTGCCTGGGCATCCCCTGCATGACCGGCCACCACAATGTATTCTCCGACGGCCCCGTCACCGGTCAAACCGTCCTCGTGACCGGCGGTGCCGGGGCGGTCGGCCATTACGCGGTCCAGTGGGCCCGCTGGGGCGGCGCGACGGTCATCGCGACCGTCAGCTCGGACGCGAAGGCCGAGCATGCGGTCGCCGGCGGCGCCCATCACACCGTCAACTACCGGGACGACGACGCGGCACAGCAGATCCTCGATCAGACGGACGGCAAGGGTGTGGACCGGGTCGTCGAGGTAGACCTTGCGGCCAATCTAGATCTGACATCCAGGGTCCTCGCAACGGGCGGCACGATTTCGGTTTACGCCACCACCGGCGACCCGAAGAATCTGATGCTGCGCATGGCGCTGCGGAACGCACGGTTGCGGTTCATGGTGCTCCACAGCGTGCCGCGTGCCGCGATCGACCATGCGCGCGCGGACATCACGACATGGCTGGCCGCCGGAAACGGGCTGCATGCGGTCGCGCGGATCTTTCCGTTGGATCAATGCATCGAGGCCCATGAGTTCGTCGAATCCGGCGACAAGCTGGGCACCGTGGTGGTCACGCCAAACGCCTGATCGCGCCGCCCACACGACAGACCCGCACCGAGCGGCTAATATCGCGCGGCCACACCAAATTGACGGAAGCGTTCCATGACCGAAAATGAAGCCGGAATTTACGTCACCATCGTCTCCGAACAGGGTGAACGTGATGTTGCGAATGCCCGCATCATGGACGACGACCTCTGGCTGCCGGTCGACGCGCTGCCCGAAGCCCTCGGCTGGACGCTCAAGCCCGAAGGGCTCTGCCGCGAGGCGGTATGCATCCCGCTGCCGCGCGGCCACGAAGACAGCTACGCCGCGAACGGCTTCGTGAATGCCTCGGCATTCTGGCGTCTCACAGACCGGTGCGCTACGCGCAGCGCGGCGGGTGACATCTGGGTCTTTGGTGCCAACGCGCGCGAGCGCGCCGGCGCATTATTGTCACTGGAGGCGCCCGACTTCACCCTGCCCGATCTGTCGGGACGGATGCACAGCCTGTCGGACTATCGCGGCCGCAAGATTTATCTGGTCACCTGGGCCTCGTGGTGAGGCTGCCGTAACGACCTGTCCGTGTGGCAGGCCCTGCATCAAAAGCTGAACGACAAGGGCCTGACCGTCATCACCGTGGCGATGGATTCCGATCCCGAGGCCGCGCGACCCTTTATCGAGGCCGCCCAGCCGGTGCACCCCAGCCTGATCGACCGCGACCATCTGATCGCCGGACTTTTCAACCTGGTCAACGTGCCCCAGGCCATCTGGATCGACGAGGACGGCAAAATCGTGCGTCCGCCGGAGACCGCCGGCGTGGCCGAAGAATTCCGCCACGGCCTGGACCGCAAGACCGGCGCCATGGCACCCGAAGCGGCCGCAAGAAATGAAAAAATCCGGTCCGTCTATGTCGGTGCGATAGCCGATTGGATCGCGCAGGGACCGGCCAGTCGACACGTCCTCGACCCGACACACGCACGCGACCGCGTCCGTCTGCCCGACACCGACATCGAGGAGGCGCATGTCCATTTCCGGCTCGCCCAGGCGTTGCTGCGCCGCGGTCGATCCGACGAAGCGGTCACGCCAATCGAGACGGCACGCGCGCTGCACCCCGATTCCTGGACCATCTGGCGTCAGACCGCCGCCAAGAACGAACGCGGCCTTGCCACCCATGACGCCTTCTTCGCCCGGGTCGACGCGGCACCGGCCGGCGGGGTCTATGCGCCGGTCGATATGGACGGCATGCCGGAATGAACGAATGGTCACCCAGCAGCCCGTGTCGGGCCGGACTCCCAAAATGACCATCAAGCGCTCCGAATGGGCCGTTCTTGCCGTCACGCTGGCCTATATCGCGGGGTTCGGCACCCTGTTCCTGTCGACGGGTAACAGCGAGTTTCTCTGGTACATCGTCACCCTGCTGATTCTGGTGACACTGGTCGGCGCTGGTCAGCGCAAGGCGGCTTTTCCAACGGCGATCCTCTGGGCCCTGTCCCTGTGGGGCTTGGTGCATATGGCCGGCGGCGGCGTGCCGGTGGGCGATAGCGTGCTTTATGCCCATGTTGTGGTACCGGTCTTCATATCCGGTGACATCATGCTCCTGCGCTACGACCAGATCGTCCACTTCTATGGGTTCGGCGTGACGGCCTGGTTGCTTTGGTACCTGCTGCGCAAGCATTTCCCCGTCATGGATCAGACCCGCAGCATCTACGTCTTCGCCGCCCTGGGCAGCATGGGGCTCGGCGCGGTGAACGAGATGATCGAATTCGCGGCGGTCGTGATGTTTCCGCAAACGAATGTCGGCGGGTATGTGAATACGGCGCTCGATCTCGTGTTCAATGCTGTGGGCGCCGTGTTTGCCATGATCGTTTTGGCGGTGTCGGCACCGAAATCGAGCGCGACTTCGACGTGACGCCGATTGCCCCCACAGACGTTGGATCGGTTGCCAAATACCGTCACTTTTGTGACATAAACACCGTGGTGGGAAGGCACTGTTCTCGAGGGTGCCAAAGACACCCGCAGTCTTTGCGGAGGTTTCGTTGAGTATCGTTTTCGAAGAGGGCGCCGACGCCATCACGGGCGACGGCAGGCAGCGGGGACTGGCCACCTACGCGCTGACATTCCTGCTCTGGCCGGCGATCCTGGCAGCCTGCATTTACGGCACATGGCTTGGCTTTGAGTCCGGCCATTCCGCGATTTACTTCAACATCACCTATCTGCTGCTCGCGCTCAGCCTGTTTGCGCTCGAGCGCCTGCTGCCCCATGAACGGGAATGGCTGAAAAATGACCGCCAGATGGGCGCCGACCTTGCCCACACGTTGCTGAGCAAGGGTTTCGCCCAGGTTCTCGTCATCGTCGGCCTGACCATCGGCATTGCCGAAGTCGCCGCCTCAAAGGGCGGCGAATTCTGGCCCACCCATTGGCCCCTGGCGTTTCAGATCATGCTCGGCCTGGTGATCGCCGAGGCCGGGCTCTACATCGCCCATCGGGTGGCCCATGAATGGGCGCTGCTATGGCGCTTCCACGCCGTCCATCACAGCGCCCCGCGCCTCTGGTTTTTCAACACCGGCCGATTCCACCTGGTCGACACCGTGACAAGCATCCTGTTGAGCCAGCCGCTTCTGTTCCTCGCCGGGGCGCCATCGGATGTCTTCATCTGGACAAACTCGATCACCGCCTTCATCGGTATGCTGACCCATTGCAATATCGAGATGCGGTTCGGCCCCCTGAATTATGTGTTCAACACGCCGGCCGTGCATCGCTGGCACCATTCGCGCAACCCTGCCGAGGGCAACAGCAACTATGGTGAAAACCTGATGCTGTTCGATATTCTATTTCGCACCTTCTACTGCCCGAACCGCCGCCCGCCTGCCGATATCGGCATCGACGGCCCCATGCCCACCAACTTCACCGGCCAGTTTGCGCAACCGTTCCGGCGCGATCAGGCCGCCTTGCCGGTCACATCAGGCGGCGACGACTAAACCCGCCCCGGCCTCACGCCGCATCGTGAAAGATGACGCCCAGCGTGGTCCGTGACCCCGCATGCAGCCGGCTCACCCCGTGACGCATGGTGGCCCGGTAGAACCCCCGGAACCCCGACACAGGCCGGTGTCGCACCGGAAAGATCACCGCATCTCCGCGCCTGAGCGGTACCACCTCTACCCGTGTTTGCTGGCGCGGGCGCTGCTCGGTCAGGACGAACTCGCCGCCCGTGAAGTCCTTGTGCGGATCGGACAAAAGTATCGTCGCCTGCAGCGGGAACACCTCGTCGCCGTATAAATCCTGATGCAGCCGGTTATGGTCGCCCGGCCCGTAGCGCAGCAGCAACGGCGTCGGGCGAGTCTGCCCGGCGGCATGGCAATGATCCAGATAGGTGCCGAGATCCGGCGGGAAGCGCTCGTCCAGACCCAATGCTTCGTTCCAGCGATTGGCGATGGCGGCAAGCGGCGCATAGAGGCCTTCACGCAGACGCTGCACCACGTCCGGCAGCGGGTTATCGAAATACTTGTACTCGCCCTGGCCGAACCCGTGCCGGGCCATGATCACCCGGCTGCGAAAGCCGGTTTCCTCCTCATACCGTTTGGTTAGCGCGGCGCAGTCCTTCGCGCTCAGTAGCGCCGGGATGCAGGCATAGCCGCGTTCATCGAGCATGGCGCCCAGCGCCTCCGCGTCGACCGACGCACGCCGCGTTTGCAATGTCGACATATCCAAACTCCCGAATTCATCATTCGGGCGCAGCCTGTCGGGTTACAGTGCAACCCGCCACCCGCTTCTTGCGCTATCGCACGAGCCCTATTGCACGGCCGCGCGCGGTCGGCAGATAAACATCCAGGCAAACGCCGCGACCTGCAAAGCCAGCGCGACCCCGAACGCGGCGCGGTAGCCCATGACCGCATAG
>JAQCFD010000224.1 GCA_027618305.1 Pseudomonadota bacterium | reverse complement strand
GGAACCTCGGGCCCCGAGCCGACCGGCGGGCCATAGGCCGGCGGCAGCGGGATGCGGTACACCGATTTGGGAATCGCGTTCTTGATTGGTCTCACCGTTCGCAGATAGGTGACGATCGCCTGTACGTCCCAGTCGGACATTCCACGATAGAGGCCGATCGGCATCGGCGGTCCGATGATCGATCCGTCGGGGCGCTTGCCCTCGCGGATGGACACGACGATCTGGGCGTCCGTCCAGCTGCCGATTCCGGTTTCCTTGTCCTGGGTGATGTTCGGCGCGTTGGCGTCAAAGCCCGGGTTTTTCTCGAACGGTGCCATCCCGGCCAGTTCCATGCCCGGAATGTCACCATTGGGACCCTTCGGCGTATGGCAATTGCCGCAGGCGACGACCGACTGCATCAGGTATGTGCCGCGCTCGAGCAATGTTTCGGCCGATGCGCTTGTTGCGCTGAACCCTACGGTGCCCAGAAGCGCCAGCAAAAATGCCGGCGCGATCAAACGGAATTTCATGTGATGTCTCCCCCAAGACGTACGCGGTTTCCTCACACGGAGGCTAGCACCTGATTCGGTCGGGTGCGAGATGTCTTGGCGTTCGGCTCAGAACCCGAACATGTGATCGAGCGAAAAGGCGCTGCCGTCGCGCGCGATCAGGCCATGATAACCGAATAGACGGCATGTGGTATCGCGGATCAAGACATAGCCGCTGCCGGCCGGACCGGGCTCCGCCGCCGCCGCGCGGGCCTTGGCACCGAAGGTCTCGCTGAGCCGGAAATGCACCGATCCGCCGCACGGGATATGGAGGGTTTCTTCGGCGACCACAAGGCCCGCACCGTCATGCAGCAGCAGCTCTGTCTCCGACATCGCGTGCCAGGGCGTGGAGGCGGGATAGATCAGGTGGCAGAAGGTGTCGTGATCCCCGTCGGCCACGGCCATCGCCGGGTCGGTGCGCAGATACAGCCGCGTCGACAGGCCCGGGGGCGCGCCGGAATAGGATTGCGGTTCGTTGTTCCAGGTCAGGACCGTGTTGAAGATATGCGCGCCGAAGCTGGTCTCCGCCGCATGGCCCGAGCTGCGGGCCTCATAGCGGAACAGCCCGTGCAGCCAGCCGTCGACCCCGCGCGTCGCGACGCCGAAATCATAGATCAGCTCCATATGGCCGGCGGTGTCACGGAGGACGTCCGCGCCGTTCAGGACATCGTCCACATCGAGCGCGACGCTGTCCGACCGCGCGAGCTCGCCGAAGGCATGCCGGCCGATCTCCTGTCCGGCGGCGTCGTAGAACAGCGCGCGCAGCGGCAGGGTTTCCTGGGTCGTCGCCATGGGGGTTGGCAGCGCGATGGACCGGAAGCTGTCACGCGGCAGGATCGGCGCCGGCAGGATGAACCCCTTGCCCATCAGATTGCCGATCTCGGCGATCCGCGGGTCGGGTTCGAGGTCGGTCCGTTCCACATTCACATGCGCCGTGCGCCGGCGCTCGACCTTGTCACCCGTGAGGCTTTCGATTTCATAGCGCGGGCGCACGAAATGCTTGCCCGCATGGACCTCGATCTGTGCGGGCCATTGCGCATCCGGCAGCAGGTCCGCGACATCGAGCGCATAGGTGCCGAAGGGTTCGATCTCGCGGTCGAGCCAGACCGTCTGATCGTCGCCCATGAGGTTGAGACCGATAGCGCCCGACGGGATCGGGCAGGGGTGGCTGTTCTGGATCCACAGGCGCACCCGTTCGTCGGGCCTGGGTGCCGGGAGGCCGGCATAAAAGTCTGCGGGCCAGGCATTGGCGTCGTGGGTGCAGGAAAGATCACGCGGATCGTCCCCATAGGTGTCGAGTGCGTATTTGACGATGTCGTGCCCGGTCGCGCCGATCGCATGGATGAACAATTGACCGGTGAAGTCTTCGAGCCCGAACCGCGCGCAGACATCCGCGCTGTCGATCGTCACGCCGCCCGGGGCATCGGGCAACGCCAGATCCCATTCCGCGCGGGCCTGGCCCTGTTCGTCGATGAGGGTCAGCCAGAGGGTGACGTTCGCGCCGCCGTAGCGGTGCCAGTAATTGGCCGTCGCCACGCGGGTGTGAAGTCGCCCGCCGCGCCGGTCGGGCACGTCGCGGAAAAAGGCGAAGTTGGTCGCGAAGTTCAGCGGATCGAGATAGCGCCGTTTGTTGGTCAGGCGGTTCTTGGGCAGCCGAAGTTCATCGAGCGTGATGATTTCCATGCCGTCGGGCACGAGTTGCGAGATGTCGCGCAGCACTTTGTCGGCGTCGAAGGCGACGACGAGAAGATGCGATGCCGAAGACGATGCCAGATCGGTCACGGGTTGCGTCGTCTTGCCCAACACCGGTCGGCCCAGCGCCGATAAATCCTGGACCAGGACCTCATGGATCGGGAGCGCGGCGAGCGGGAACAGTTCCGCGAGGGCCGACGCGAACCCAGAGGGATCGTAGATCGCGACGGCGCGGGCCGCCGAAAGGCGTGCAAGCATGGCCTTCGCCAGGGGGGCCGCCGCCGGGTGTCCGGCGGCCTTGAAGAAGGGGAACCCGCCTTTGACGTTCGAGAAGGTGTCGATATTGAGCGTCATGGCGTGTCGGCTATCGCGCGAGTTTCTTGAAGAAGGCGGAAATGGAGTGTCGCACCTGTTCGCGCAATTTGTAACGGCGGCTGGTGACCCAGTTCAGCTGGATGGTCCGGCGCTCGCCGTCAAAGGGCTGGTGCCCGTGCCAGGCGTTCGGGATGCAGGGGAACGCCAGCAGGGTTCCCTCGGCGGGCGGCACTTCGACGGCGTAATCTTCGAGATCATCGGGGCTGCGAAGCAGGCGAAGCTGGCCGCCGGGATTTTCCCAGGACGGGTTCATGTAGAGCAGGACGGTGACGAGCTTGCCGGATGAATCGATGTGGATTTTCCCGTCTGTCGCGCGCGCGCGCCCGCGCACCGTGACCATGGTGGGTTTGTCGGTCAGGTCGATGCCCAGTTTCTCGCCGAGCGCGGCGGCCATCTCGGGGCCCTCAAGCGCTTTCAGCAGCGCCGCGAACCCGGGTCCATAGCGCAGTTGGGTCGTGGGAAAGCTGCCAGGGCGTTCAATGGCCGGAAAATCCGCATGGGCCGCGCGCAAGGCTGCCTGCGAAATCAGGCCGGGCACGATGACATGATCGAAGGGGTCATGTCCGACGGGAGCTGATCCCAAGGCTTCGAAGTCGATGACTGACATATCCATTTCTTAGATCGCGACTCGCGCGAATGCAAACGATGCTAAGCCCGTTCCCTTGCGGCCATACGCCGCTGAATTTCGCCCACCACCACGGCCATGTCATCCGGCGGGTCGTAGGACCATTGTTCGAGTGCGCCGGCGAATGGCCGTGTGATGCCGCGCGCGACCATCGCTGCGTGAAAGCGGCTGAATTTTTTCGACCCGCCTTCGAGATGGACCACATGGACAGGCTTGCCCGTCGCCGCGGCCTCGCTCACCATATTCACCGAATCCCCCGTCACGATGAGCGAGTCTGCATGGGCCAGAAAACCCAGATACGGGTTCGGGCCGGTTTCGTCCCAGATGTCGACATCCAGCCCGGTGAGTGCCTTCCTGATCGCATCGATCACGAAAACGGGCGTGCGCCGGGACGGCGTGATGGCCAGGCCCCAGCCCTGGTCCGCTGCCAGCGCGCGCAATTGCACCGCAAGCGTCGTGCCGATCTCCGGCGTCATGCGGTAGACCGCGTTGTCGCCTCCCAGAAGGACGCCCGCGAGGGGGCGTGGCAGGCGACTCACCCGGTTGGCGAATGCGACCCTTGCGGCCTCCAGCGCGGCGGGGTCGACGCCCTGCATGGCCCCCAGGGTCGTCACCACATTGTCACCGCGCAGGCGGTCATGGGCGGGCGCCACGATGAGGTCGAACGACCCAGCCGGGATGCCCGGATCCTGGATCTGGACGCAAAAGGTCGCGCCGCCGCTGGCGCGGCGGATCGCCTGGGCCGGCGCCACCGATTTACGCCCCGACGCGATCAACAAGGCGGGCCAGGGTGGAACAAGCGGGGCAGAATCGGCGGTGATCACGCTGGTTTTCGCCGGGATCAGAGCCGGTGGCAGCCAGGTCCAGGGGCGTCGCAGATCGATGGTCTTGATGTCCGGGGCACGGTCCAGCGCGCGGGCGAGGCCGAGGCACTGGTTCAACATGCCGATCTTGCCATCGGTGAGGATCCAGCAGGAATGTGTGTCGGGTGGCGCGGTCATGGACAATGGTTCTATCGCCGGGAAATTGGCGCAATTTGAGCAAGCTTGCGTTTGAAATATAATTTCAATCTGTTAGCATCCGGTTCGGCTGTACTGGCGACTATAAGCGGGGCAATGGGTGATTCCCATTGCGGGTCCTGCTAAATCAGGGCCGGGCCATCCTGGAGAGTGAACAGAATGCCGGATACTGATCGGAGGGGTGAAGAAACCCCGAACCGCAAAGTGAAGCTTGATGCGATCGACCGGCGCATTCTCCGCAATCTCCGCGATGAAGGCCGCATCACCAATGTCGAGCTCGCGCGGCGTGCGGGAATTTCCGCACCGCCATGCCTGCGCCGCGTCCGCGCATTGGAATCGGCCGGCTACATAACGGGCTATCACGCCGACCTCGATTCCGAGCAGCTTGGCTATGAGGTCGCGTTTCATGCGCTTGTCGGGCTCGACAGCCAGTCCGATGCCGTGTTGAAGGAGTTCGAGCGGGTGGTCGATGGTTGGCCCGAAGTGCGCCGCTGCGACATGATCCGCGGCGGCGGCGATTTCATGCTGCGTTTCGTGGCGCGCAACACGGCCCACGAGAATGAACTGACCACCCGATTGACGGGTGTCGCGCATGTCTCGACGGTCCAGACGTTTCAGGTGATCCGAAGTTCCAAATATGCCTCGGGTGTCCCTGTAGACGATCCCAGCTAAATCTTCTGCGGATAGCCGACAGGCTGTCCGGCAGCTCTTTTGACGCCAGCCTTTTTTCCGGGTGCCGTCTAGCGGAAGCGGACGGACACGACCTCGAAATAGCGCACGCCATTGGGCGTGGTGACCTCGACACTGTCGCCCATCTCGCGGCCAATCAGGGCCTTGCCGAGCGGTGACATGATCGAAATCTTGCGCTGCTCGATATCGGCCTCGAACTCTCCGACCAACTGATAGGTGGCTTCCTCGTTGGTTTCTTCATCCGCGAGTTTCACCTTGGCGCCGAAGCGTACGGTTTTGCCCTTGAGCTTCGTCGTGTCGATAATCTCGGCACGCTTGGTGGTGTCTTCAAGTTCGCCGATCCGGCCCTCAACAAAGCTCTGCCGCTCACGCGCAGCATGATACTCGGCGTTCTCCGAGAGATCGCCGTGTTCGCGGGCCGCCGCGATCGCCTTGACGATCGCCGGACGCTCGACGGTCTTGAGGTTTTTCAACTCTTCCTGAAGGGCTTCGTGGCCCTCCGGAGTCATCGGAATTTTATCCATGGTTCGACCGCTTTTCGATCGTTGTTACGAACGATAAATTGTTACGAACGACAGACTAAAACACCCGC
>JAQCFD010000223.1 GCA_027618305.1 Pseudomonadota bacterium | reverse complement strand
GCCGCGGGCGGGCCGGCAATGCTGGCCGCCGCCCGCGAAGCGGCCGAACAATCCGGCGGGTCGCAACGGCCTCTGGTGATCGCCGTGACGGTGTTGACCAGCCTCGATGATGCAGACCTGGCGGCCGTCGGTCAGTCCGTGCCGGCGCGCGATCAAGTCGTCCGTCTGGCCAAGCTCGTCCAGTCCGAGGGCCTCGACGGGGTGGTGTGCTCTCCGGCCGAGATCACCGCGATCCGCGCTGCCTGCGGCCCCGACTTTAAGCTGATCGTGCCAGGCATCCGGCCGGCCTGGGCCGCGACCGGCGACCAGAAACGCATCACAACTCCCGCCCAGGCCCGCAATGACGGGGCCGACATACTGGTCATTGGCCGCCCCATCACGGGCGCCGACGATCCCGCCGCCGCCGCCGTGCGGATTATGGAGGAGTTGGCGAAATGAGCGTGATCGCAAAAATCTGCGGCATCAACGATGCGACCGCGATGCGCACGGCCATCGAGGCGGGCGCGCGATTTGTCGGCCTCGTCTTCTATCCGCCGAGCCCCCGCGCGATCGATCCCGACACGGCCGCAACGCTGACCGCCCTCGTGCCGGAAGGGGTCGCGAAGGTCGGCCTGTTCGTCGATCCCGACGATGCCCTGCTCGACACGGTCCTGGCGAAAGTGCCCCTCGACCTGATCCAGCTGCACGGGGACGAAAGCCCCGAGCGCTGCCTCGACATCCGTGAGCGTACCGAACTGCCGGTCATGAAGGTGATCAAGGTCGCGAATGCGGCCGACGTCGAGGCGACCCACGCCTATGCCGGCGCGGTCGACTGGCTGATGTTCGACGCCAGGGCGCCGAAGGAAATGACAAACGCCCTGCCCGGCGGCAACGCGCTGGCCTTCGACTGGACCCTGTTGTCGACCCATGAATGGCCGGTGCCCTGGATGCTCGCGGGCGGGCTCAACGCCGATAATGTGACCCAGGCCGTATTGGCATCGGGTGCCACGATCGTCGATGTTTCGTCGGGGGTGGAGGCCGCACCGGGTCGCAAGGACCCCGATCGGATCAGAGCATTTCTCGAGGAAGTGGGGAGCCTTTGACGGGGTCCCTGTTAAGCAGGCCCACAACGATGTATAAGCAGCCCGGAAGACGATGAGCGCGGAACCCAACAGCTATCACAACGGCCCGGACGAACACGGGCATTTCGGCATTTTCGGCGGCCGGTTCGTCGCCGAAACGCTGATGCCGCTGATTCTCGAGGTCGAGCAGGCCTATGAGGCCGCGAAGGCCGACCCGAGCTTTCAGGCCGAACTGGACGACTATCTGACCCACTATGTGGGTCGGCCGAGCCCGCTCTATTTCGCCGAGCGGATCACCGAGCATTTCGGCGGCGCGAAGATCTACTTCAAGCGCGACGAGTTGAACCATACCGGCGCCCACAAGATCAACAATTGCATGGGCCAGATCCTGCTGGCACGGCGCATGGGCAAGAAGCGGATCATCGCCGAGACCGGCGCGGGCCAGCACGGGGTGGCAACCGCCACCGTGTGTGCGCGCTTCGGGCTGCAATGCGTGATCTATATGGGTGCCACCGACATCAAGCGCCAGGCGCCGAACGTGTTCCGCATGAAACTGCTGGGCGCCGAGGTCATCCCCGTCACCAGCGGCACCGCGACCCTCAAGGACGCGATGAACGACGCGCTGCGCGACTGGGTCGCGAATGTCGATGACACCTATTATCTGATCGGCACAGTCGCGGGGCCGCACCCCTATCCGGCGATGGTGCGGGATTTCCAGAAGATTATCGGCGAGGAGACCAAGGTCCAGATGCAGGACGCCGAAGGCCGCCTGCCGGATTCACTCGTCGCCTGTATCGGTGGCGGGTCGAACGCGATGGGCCTGTTCTACCCGTTCCTCGACGATGCGGACGTCCGCATCATCGGGGTCGAGGCGGCCGGCCACGGTATTGAGACCGGCGAACATGCCGCGTCCCTGACCGGCGGACGCCCAGGCGTGCTGCATGGCAACCGCACCTTCCTGCTCCAGGACGATGACGGCCAGATTCTCGACGCCCACTCGATCTCCGCCGGGCTCGACTATCCCGGTATCGGGCCGGAGCATGCATGGCTGCATGAATCCGGCCGGGTCGAGTATGTCTCCGTCACCGACCAGGAGGCGCTCGACGCCTTCCAGCTCTGTTCACGCCTGGAGGGCATCATCCCCGCCCTCGAGCCGTCCCATGCGCTGGCCCATATCGGCAAGATTGCTTCCGACCTGCCCGCCGACCATCTGATGGTCATGAACATGTGCGGGCGCGGCGACAAGGACGTCTTCACCATCGCCGACGCGTTGGGAGTCAAACTGTGAGCCGGGGCGAGACCAGCGGCCGCATCGAGGCGCGTTTCGCGAAGCTCGAGGATGAAAACCGCGCGGCCTTTGTCCCGTTCATCATGGCCGCGGACCCCGATCTTGAGACCAGCTTCGAGATTCTGCAGGGGCTACCCGCGGCCGGCGCCGACCTGATCGAGCTGGGGGTGATGTATTCCGATCCCATGGCAGACGGACCGGCGATCCAGGCGGCTGGCCTGCGCGCCAAGGCCGGCGGGGCACGTCTCGACCGGACGCTCGACATGGTCCGGCGCTTCCGTACCGGCGACAACGAAACGCCGATCATCCTGATGGGCTACTACAACCCGATCTACATCTACGGTGTCGACCGTTTCCTCACCGACGCCCGTGCGGCCGGGGTCGACGGGCTGATCGTGGTCGACCTGCCGCCCGAGGAAGATACCGAGCTCTGCCTGCCGGCACTGGCGGCGGGTATGCATTTCATCCGCCTCGCCACCCCGACCACCGATGATAAGCGTCTGCCAGCCGTGATCGCGAACACATCGGGCTTTGTCTATTACGTCGCGATCGCCGGCATCACGGGCACGAAATCAGCCGATGCGGCGGATATCCAGGCCTCGGTCGAGCGCCTGAAACGCTATACCGATCTACCGATCGCCGTGGGATTCGGCATCCGGACACCCGATCAGGCCGGCGCGGTCGCACAAATCGCCGACGCCGCCGTGGTCGGCTCGGCCATCGTGCAGATGGTCGCGGACAATCTGGACGCGGACGGCAAGGCGACACCGGAACTGGTAACCAATGTCCTTGGTCTTTCCCGGTCGCTCGCGGACGGCGTGCGCGGTGTGTCACGCAAGGCGGCGGAATGATCACGCAAGCGAGATCCCGATGAGTTGGCTGACAGACTTTGTCCGACCCAAGATACAGGCGCTCGTCGGCAAGAAAGACGTGCCGGACAATCTCTGGCACAAATGCCCGTCCTGCGAGCAGATGCTGTTCCACCGGGAACTCGCCGACAACCTTAATGTCTGCCACGCCTGCGGCTACCATTTGCGGCTGACCGCCGTGGAGCGGATGGAACAGCTGTTCGACGGCGGGGCCTTCACCCGGGTCGAATTCCGGTCGGTGACACCCGACCCGCTCAAGTTCCGCGACAGCCGGCGCTACACCGACCGCCTCAAGGACGCCCAGAACAAGTCCGGCGAGAAAGAGGCGATCGTCGTTGGCCACGGCACGATTGGCGGCCAGCGCGCCGTGATCGCCGCCTTCGACTTCGGATTCATGGGTGGATCCATGGGCCAGGCCGTGGGCGAGGGTCTTCTCGCCGCCGCCCGCGAAGCCATCGCGCAGGACGCGTCGCTGATCGCGATTCCCGCATCGGGCGGCGCGCGGATGCAGGAAGGCATGCTCAGCCTGATCCAGATGCCGCGCACGGTGCTGGCGGTCGAGCAGGTGCGCGAGGCCGGCCTTCCCTACATCGTCATCCTCACCGACCCGACCACGGGCGGTGTGTCCGCATCCTTCGCGATGCTGGGGGATATTCAGATCGCCGAACCCGGCGCGACCATCGGTTTCGCCGGCAAGCGCGTCATCCGGGACACAATCCGCGAGGAACTGCCCGAGGGTTTCCAGACCGCGGAATCCCTGCGCGAGCACGGCATGGTCGATATGGTCGTCCCGCGCGGCGAAATGCAGGCCACCGTCGCTCAGATTCTGGGCCTGCTGCGCGAAGGGCGCGGCGGTGACGCGGGCCCGCTGGCCATTCCGGCACCCGATGCAGCCGTCGCGTCCGATGGCGACTGATCCCGATCGGCACAGCGACGACGGCGCAGCCTCCGAAGCGCTGGCGCGCATCCTGAAGCGTTTTCTCCGTTACCACCCCGAACGAATCGATCTCTCCCTCGACCGTGTCCATCGACTGCTGGCGGATCTTGGCAACCCGCAGGATGCCCTGCCACCGGTGATCCATATTGCCGGCACCAACGGCAAGGGGTCGGTCGCGGCATTTCTGGCGGCCGCCCTGGAAGTCGCAGGGAAGACCGTCAGCGTCTACACCTCGCCCCACCTCGTGCGGTTCGCCGAACGGTTTCACAT
Source organism: Pseudomonadota bacterium (assembly GCA_027618305.1). Taxonomy (GTDB): domain Bacteria; phylum Pseudomonadota; class Alphaproteobacteria; order UBA6615; family UBA6615; genus UBA8079. The sequence goes on along the minus strand of JAQCFD010000223.1, from coordinate 1,101 downwards.
TGCCGGCGAAACGCTCAGCGACGAGACATTGCTCGCGCTGTTCGAAGAGGTCGAGAAAATCAACGCCGGACAGGCCATCACCGAGTTCGAAATCACCACCGCCGCGGCCTTTCTGGCGATGGCGCGTGCGCCGGCGGACGTGGTGATCCTGGAAACCGGGCTCGGCGGGCGCTTCGACGCCACCAATGTCGTAAACCGGCCCATGGCAACGATCATCACCCCGATCGGGCTGGACCATACAGCTTTCCTGGGTCCCGATATCGCGACGATTGCGGGCGAGAAGGCCGCCATCCAGAAGCACGACGTCCCGTCAATCGTCGCGCCCCAACGCCCCGAGGCCGCCGCCGTCATCACGGCCGCGGCGGCGGCTGTCGGCGCGCCCTTGCATCGCGCCGGCACCGAATGGACGATCACGCCGACCGACGATGGCGGCGGACGCTACCGGCACGGCGCCACCGACTGGCCCCTGCCGCCACCGGGCCTGCCCGGCCGCCACCAGCTCGACAACGCCGCGACCGCGGCCGCCTGCCTCGAGATATGCGCGTTGCCGGGCATGACCCGCGATGCCATTGCAATCGGCATCCGCAATGCGACATGGCCGGGGCGCATGGAGTGGGTTCAGCGCGGGCCGTTGCCCAACTTGCTGCCCCAGGGTTGGGAACTGTGGCTGGACGCCGGGCACAATCCGGCGGCGGCGGTCGCAATCGCAGACACGTTCAAGGCGCTGAATGCACGCGACCCGCGCCCCCTGCACCTCGTCTTTTCCCTGCTCTCGGACAAGGACGTGTCGGGGTTCCTGATGCCGTTCCGCGACCTGGTCGCAAGCGTCACGGCGGTACAGATAACAGGCGAAGCGCGCGCTCGGGATGGTGAAGACCTTGTCGCACAGGCCCGGGATGAGGGATTCGCCGCCACTTTGGCGCCAAGCATCGAGGCCGCCCTGACAGCGCTGGGATCTGCGAACGGGTCCGCGCGTGTCCTGATTACGGGATCGCATTTGTTGCTCGGGGAAACGATTCGCGCGAATGCCGATGCAGGCCAGAGCTGGTTGGACCAGACCGGCGGTGGGCATTATTGTGCCCATTAAGGCCACCAACGGAA
>JAQCFD010000222.1 GCA_027618305.1 Pseudomonadota bacterium | reverse complement strand
TAGTTATCCGTGAACCCTATCTACAGGTGACGTCATCGTTGACGCTCGCGCTTTCAATGAAGCGGAACAAACCCGCTTCCATAATCTGCTGAACCTCGCGAAGGAAAGCCCTTACGAAGGTGAGCGGACAGCCGCGCTGGCCGCGGCGGAACGCATGGTGAAAAGCCATGGCATGACGCTCGAGGAAGCCGCCGGCGGCGGGCCAGCGCCTGAACGTCCCGAAGAAAGATTTCCACAGTTTTCGCGAAGAGCCAGCGAAGACGCTCAAGGGTTGGGTAAGGCCGCGCGCATGTCGGACGCCTGGGTCGATGCCGACAAGGTGCGTCTGGATGCGGCCCTGGAAGAGGCGCGCCAGCGTGGTCTCGACGAGGACGAACGGCGCAAGGCCGCCGCGGCGGCCAACCGGGTGCCCCGGCGCAACAATCGCAAACGCGACCCTGACAGCCATGCACGGGTGCTGCTCAGCGAGACGTCTCTGCCGCTCGAGGAGATCAGTGTTTTGGCCGGCCTCGACGTATATGAGGTTGTCGCGCTCAAACTGAAGATGCGCCGCGGCGGCTGACACGATGTGTAGCGACAGGCCTGCTTGTCGCGGCTTGACGCAAGGCCCCCAACACTTTTGACTCATCGTCTGTTGCGTACGGCCATTCAGGACATGCCCGCAGAGGCATGCGGGGGGAACGAGATGAATTACGACGGATACACAGCGATCAACGCCGCGCGCGAAGGTCGGATTTTGCGCCTAACAATGTCGCGCCCTGAATCACTCAATGCGATCGACGCAGTGCTGCACGAGGAGCTTTCGCGCATCTTCTTCGATGTCGATGCGGATGATGAGGCCGACGTCGTTATCCTCACAGGTGCGGGAAAGGCCTTCTGTGCCGGCGGCGACCTGCAATGGCTCAACGCTATGCATGGGGATCCCGCCGCCTTCGCCAAAACGGTGTGGGAGGGCAAACGGCTGGTGAACAGTCTGCTCGACCTGCAGAAGCCGATTATTGCGCGGCTGCCGGGCCATGCGATCGGCCTCGGCTGCACCATCGCCCTGTTCTGCGACATCATTTACGCGGCCGAGAATGCCAAGCTGGGCGATCCCCATGTGGCGGTCGGATTGGTCGCCGGCGACGGCGGGGCGGTCATCTGGCCGCAATTGATCGGCTATGCGCGCGCCAAGGAGTATCTGATGACGGGTGATCTGCTGTCGGCGCATGATGCGGCGTCGATCGGCCTGATCAATCACGCCGTTCCAGCCGAAGGGCTTGATGCCGCGGTCGATGCGATGGCGGCACGTCTTGCCGGTGGGGCCATCAACGCCATCAAATGGACCAAGGCGGCGGTGAATGGAGGGCTCAAGCAGGCCGCCAACGCCGTCCTCGATACGGCCTTCAACTTCGAGGCGATGTCCCAGATGACAGATGACCATCGTATCGCCACCGAGGCATTCCTGAATAAGGAAACCCCCAAGTTCACGGGGAAATAGGCGCGGCGATGGAACATTTCCAGGAAGCCGAGCATGTCACCATGCTCCGGGACACGCTGCGGCGGTTCGTCGAGAATGAAATGCCTCGTGCCCTGGCCCAGCAATGGGATCGGGAGAACCATTTCCCCCGTGAAGTTTTTGACAAGCTTTCGGCCCTTGGGGTGAACGGCTTGACGGTGCCCGAGGAATATGGCGGTGCCGGGCGGGACATCACCGCGACGATGGTCGTGATCGAGGAACTGGCGCGTCGGTCGATGGCGGTCGCCGTGCCGTTCATCATGTGCGCCTGTTATGGCGCCATGAATGTCGAGGAGGTGGGCAGCGAAGAACAGAAGCGCAAGCTCCTGCCGAAACTCGCCGCGGGTGAGCTTCTGTTCGCTTACGGAATATCGGAGCCCGATGTGGGCGCCGATGTCGCCAGTGTACGGACCAGCGCGGTACGCAAGGGCAATGGTGAGACCGTAACGGTCAACGGGTCGAAGCGGTTCTGTTCGGGCGCCAATATCGCCGATTATATCTACACCGTCGTGAAGAGCGACCCGGACGCGGACCGCTATCAGAATCTGTCGATCGTGCTGATCCCGCCGGACGCGCCCGGCGTGACGATCGAGTTGCAGAATTCGATGGGCATGAAGGGGGCGTCGACTTGCGACGTGACGTTTGAGGACGTCGAAATACCGGCCGAGAATATCGTCGGCGGTGAGGACGGCTGGAACGATGGCTGGCGCCGGATCGTCGGGCCTGGCCTCGATGTCGAGAAGATCGAGGTTGCGGCGCTGGCGCTGGGCAATGCCGCTGCCGCCGTAGATGACGCCTGGGAATATGCCCAGGAGCGCAAGCAGTTCGGCAAGCCGGTCTCGGCCTATCAATCGGTGCGTCACATGCTGGTCGATTGCAAAACCAAACTCCATGCCTGCCGGCTGATGACCTATCACGCCGCCTGGCTGCTGGATGAAAAGAAGCCGGCATCCGTCGAGACGTCGATGGCCAAGCTCTATGTCAGCGATGTCGCCAAGGAAATCGTGCTGACCTGTCAGCAGGTGATGGGTGCCTATGGCTACATCAAGGAGTTCGACATGGAACGTTACGTGCGCGAGGCGCTTCTCATGCCGATCATCGGTGGATCCTCGGCAATCCAGAAGAACAACATCGCCAACCGGTTGCGGTTGGCGCGCGAGTAGCGCACCAGAAAGGTCGACAAGGGGAGGACGCGATGCGCAGGGATGTGAGTGGCTGGAACACCCGGTTGACCGATGATCTGATTGCCGAGAACACGGCCCGCGGCATCTGGCGCAATCGCACATTGGCTGACGAACTTGCCGATCTGGTTGCGAAGAATCCTGACCGGGTTCTGTTCATAGAGGGCGACCGGCGCCACAGCGTCGCCGACATGGACCGGCAGGCACGGGCCCTGGCCAGCGCGTTGCAAAAACGCGGGCTGGTCGCCGGCGATGTCGTGAGCTTCGAGTTGCCCAACTGGCCCGAGACCGTGGTGATCGACCTGGCCTGCGCCATGCTTGGGCTGGTCTGCAATCCGATCATCCCGATCTACCGGGACGCCGAAGTGTCCTACATTCTGCGCGATGCCGGCACCAAGCTGATCTTTGTGCCGACGACATTCCGCAAGTTCGACTATGCCGATATGATCGCGCGCCATCGCGACGAACTGCCGGACCTCGCCCATGTCATCACGGTGCGGGGTGACGCCGAGGCCGCCACGCCCTTTGATGCCTTGCTCGCCGAAGGTGACGCCGACACGATTGTGCGTCCCGACGTCGATCCCAACGCGGTCAAGCTGATCTTGTACACGTCGGGGACGACAGGGCGTCCCAAAGGGGTGCTGCACAGCCACAACACGATCGACACGGAAATTCAGGCGATCTCGAAGTTTCTCGACCTGGGCGAGGGCGATGTCGTGCTGATGCCGTCGCCGGTGTCGCATATCACCGGATATCTCTATGGCATTCAGATGCCATTTACCCTGAACGCGCCCGCGGTGTTCATGGAGACATGGGATGCGGCGGCGGCAGGCGATCTGATCGATGAATTCGGCGTTACCTTCACCATCGCGGCGACCGTGTTTCTGCAGGAACTCACCGTCTTCTCCCAGAAGAATGGGAGACCTTTCCCAAGCCTTCGCTTCTTTCCTTCGGGTGGTGCGCCTGTGCCGCCCGAGGTGATCTACAGCGCCCATGTCGCGTTTGAGAACTGCGTCTGCTCGCGCGTATACGGCTCCACGGAAGCCCCCACAGTCACGCTCGGGGTGAACAGCCGCGAAGAGGAAGCACTCGGCGCGACAACGGAAGGGCATATTGTCGGCCATGAAGTGAAAATCGTGGACCCGGCGGACGGGCGTGAGGTCGCCCCCGGAGAAGAAGGCGAGATCCTGACCCGCGGCCCGGAGATGTGCCTGGGTTATGCTGGCGACGCCTACAACGCCGAGGCGTTCGAGGAGGATGGCTATTTCCGCACCGGCGATCTCGCCATGCTGAATGCGAATGGGGCGCTTGTGATCACCGGCCGTTTGAAGGATCTGATCATTCGCGGGGGCGAGAATATCAGTCCGCGCGAGGTCGAGGACGCCTTACATGAACATCCGGCGATTCATGAGGCCGCCGTGGTGGCGATGCCCCATCCGCGAATGGGCGAGACGGGTTGTGCCTTTGTCGTGCTGGAAGAAGGCGCGCATCTGGACCTTTCGGAAATCACGGCGTTCCTCGACGGCACAGGTATGGCGAAGCAGAAATATCCCGAGCGTCTCGAGATTATCGATGATTTCCCCCGCACGGCTGCGGGCAAGATTCGCAAGAATGTCCTGCGCGAACGGGTAGCCGGGGCGCCGTCGGACGCGAGTTCTGCGTGAGCGCGCGTGGTTGACAGGTCTCGGGATGCGGGACAACCTGATTGATAGATAAAGCCCAGTTCACAAGGGTGAAAACGGCTCTTTAGGGGAGAGAAGAAAATGCAGACGCGTGACATTGAGTTCAACAGTTGCGGCGATACCATTCGCGGCACGCTTCACATGCCGGATGGCGTCAAGAATCCACCTCTCGTTATCATGGCGGGCGGCTGGTGCTACGTGAAGGAAATCGTCATGCCGTATTACGCGGATGATTTCGTCGAAATCGGCTGCGCGGCCCTGACGTTCGATTATCGTTGCTTCGGTGAAAGTGAAGGGCTGCCGCGCCAGCACATCAATCCGTGGGATCAGATCGAGGATTACCGCAACGCGGTGAGTTTCGCGAAGACGCTCGATGAAGTCGACACCGACCGGATCGGCGTGTGGGGCATCTCCTATTCCGGCGGTCACGCGATATGTGTCGCGGCGCTGGACTCGCGCGTGAAGTTCGCACTGTCGGTGGTGCCCGTGGTCGATGGTTTCCCGACGATGCGCCGTTGCCATGGGGAACGGAAATTCGCGGCGATCCAGAAGCTTATTCTGGAAGACCGTGAAGCGCGCCAGCGCGGCGAGCCGAGCCGGATGATTCCGATGGCCACGACCGACCCGGACAATGAGATCAGTTCATGGCCGTTCCCGCATGTCTGCACGATCTTCCAGGACATCAAGGAACGCGAAGCGCCGAACCATATCCATGAGAACACGCTCGAATCCGTCGAGCTGCTCATGCAGTACGACGTGATGCCCTATGCCAAGCGTCTCTATGAGACGCCCTACATGATGGCGATCGCCAAGGGCGACAACATCACGTCGTCTGATCTGGAGATCGATGTGTTCAACGCGGTGCCCTGTCCGAACAAGGAACTGGCGATCGTCGAAGGCGTCGATCACATGAGCCTCTATTCGAATAATGAGCATCTCGAGAAGGTTTCGAGTGCTCAGGCCAAATGGCTCCAGGAATTGCTGTTCGGTCCGGCCGCCCTTCTGGCGCAGGCCGCGGAATAACATCGCGCGAGCGATTTTGGCCGGCGGGCGGTGCTTCGGCGCCGCCCGTTCGCGTTCGGACACTGGTTGCCTAGAAGTCCAGATGCATCTCGGGCATGCGGGGGTCGTCACCGCGTAGCTGCAGGTCGGTGGAAAACAGGCTTGCGCAGCTGGGGCAGGCG
>JAQCFD010000221.1 GCA_027618305.1 Pseudomonadota bacterium | reverse complement strand
CCTCCGTAATGCCGGCCGTGTTTCCGGCGGCGCGGGGGTATCCGTCGGCATAGCCTGCCGCGAGTGTCGCAATCCGACGGTGTCCGGTGACCTGATGGGCGGCACCGTATCCAACGGTCATGGGGGTGTCAACGTCACGTACCTGGAGAATTCTTGTATAAATTTCAACCACTTGTTTCATCGGATTAGGGCCCTCGGCGCGCGGTCGAATCCCATAAAGAGACGCACCGGGGCGGACCAAATCGAAATGATAGTCGGGCCCCAGAAATGCGCCCCCAGAATTCGCCAGGCTGGCGCGGCATGGCCCGATGACCGGTGTGAGGCGCGCGCGCGCGGCGGTGAATCTATCCCGCTGGGCCGCATTCATCGGGTGATCCGGCGTATCGGCGCATGCCAGGTGGCTGAGGATCGTCGAAATCCGGATGCCGTCCAGGCGCGCGGGTTCGGCGACGAGTGTTTCGAGTTCGGCGGGACCGAGGCCGAGCCGGTTCATGCCTGTATCGACATGCAGCCAGGCATCAGCGGAACCCGCGCGTGCCCAGGTTTCGATCTGGGCCAGGCTGTTGAGTGTCGGTGTCAGCTGGTTGTCGAGGAATGTCGCGACGCTTGCCGGCTCGGGCCCGTTCAGCACGACGATTTCCGCAGTGTCGTTGGATCCCCGCAATTTTATCCCTTCGGCCGGCGTGGCCACAAAGAAGGTCGTGCAGCCTGCATTGCAAAGTGCCGCGGCCACCGGGCCGCCGCCGAGGCCGTAGGCATCAGCTTTCACCGCCGCGCCGACTTCGGCGCCGGGGCAGGTGGCCTGGATCAGGCGGTAATTTTCGGTGATGGCGTCCAGGTCCACAATGACGACCGCGCCGGCATCGGCCGGGATGACAATATCGCGTGCCGCCATGGCGGGCTCTAGTACCGGTCCTCGGGCAGGTAGTCGTCGGGCGACAGGTCGGCGAACTGGGTGAAGTCGCCGTTGAACTGCAGCGTTACCGTGCCGATGGGGCCATGCCTCTGTTTGGCGACGATCACCTCCGCCTTGCCACGGCATTTTTCCATGAGTTCCATGTAGCGCTGTTCGCGCTCCAGATAGGTCTCCTGCTTCTCGCTGTCACGCGGGGTCGGCTTTTCGCGCTCGCGGTAATACTCCTCGCGATAGATGAAGGTGACCACGTCGGCGTCCTGCTCGATCGAGCCCGATTCGCGCAGGTCCGACAGCTGCGGGCGCTTGTCCTCGCGTTGCTCGACCGAGCTGGCTCAACGCAATCACGGGAACATTCAGCTCCTTCGCCAGTGCCTTCAGGCCGCGGGTGATCTGGGAGACTTCCTGGACCCGGTTGTCCCCGCGGCTGTTGGCCGGCGGATTGATTAGCTGCAGATAGTCGATGATGATCAGGCTGAGCCCATGCTGGCGCTTGAGGCGCCGGGCCCGGGTCCGGATCTGCGACATGGTCAGCGCCGGTGTGTCGTCGATGAAGAGCTTCAGTCCGTGCAGTGCCTGGGCGACGGCGAAGACCCGGTTGTATTCTTCCTCGCGCACATCGCCGCGCCGGATTGAGTCCGAGCGCACATGCGCCTGTTCGGAGATGATACGCGTGGCGAGCTGCTCGGCCGACATTTCGAGCGAGAAGAAGGCGACGCTCTCGGTCTCCTCGATTTCCGTCCCGTCGGGCCCGTCCTTGCGCTGCTTCGTCGAGGCCGCATGATAGGCGATGTTGGTGGCCAGCGCGGTCTTGCCCATGGAAGGCCGCGCCGCGATTATCACCAGATCGGATTCATGCAATCCGCCCAACAGTTTGTCGAGATCGGTGAAACCTGTCGGCACGCCGACCAGCTGGCCGTCACGCTTGTAGGCTGCGGCCGCCATGTCGATGGCACCGGTGACCGCGCTCTTGAAGTCCCGGAACCCGGTCTCGGCCGCGCCTTCCTCGGCGAGCTGGAAGAGCATTTCCTCGGCCCGCTCGATCTGTTGGGGCGCGGGGGTTTCAAGTTCGTATTCATACGCACTGTTGACGACCTGGCTGCCGATTTCGATCAGCTCGCGCCGCAGGAAACAGTCATAGACCTCGCGCCCCAGATCGAGCGCGTTGTGGATGGTGATGACCGCGTTTGCGAGCTCGGCGATATACGCCTGGCCGCCGATCGCCAGCAAATCCGCGTCATCCTTGAAATAATTTTTCAAAGTGACCGGGTCGGCGATCTGGCCATGTTCGATCAGATGCGCGCAGGCGGCGTAGACGCTGGCATGGGCCGGGTCGGCGAAATGCTCCGGCAGGAGAAATTCCTGAATCCGCTCAAACGCGCGGTTGTTGACCAGAATCGCGCCCAAAAGCGCCATTTCCGCCTCGAAATTATGCGGCGGAGAGCGGAATCCAATACCGCCCTCGTCCCGGTGCAGGGGCGTTATGTTGGCGGTTTCATCGGCCATCGGATCGGTCATATCGCTCGTAGTCATGGCGCGAACATTAGTCGCGAATACCCCGCCTGACCCATTCAATCGTGAGGTGAGTCGGGTGGAACATGAGGATAGCTTGCCGGACGGAGTCTCTTTTTGACCTTTTCGTGGCCCTTTTTCGCTTGCGCCGCGAGGGCCGTGCTGGGGCGGGTGCCCATACACGGCATTCTGGCCATGTTGTTCCGACACACTATATTGACCCGCGTAACACCAATGGGGGAAAGCAAAATGCGTGCAGCTTGGTATGCCGAATTCGGCGCGGCGAAAGACATATTCCAGATCGGCGAACAGGACGCGCCAACGGCGGGTGACGGTGAGGTGCTGGTCAGGGTTCACGCCACGGGCATCAACCCGCTGGACGTGAAGCGCCGCGCGGGCTTGCGCGGGCCCATGATGGGCGACGTGATGATTCCGCATTTCGACGGTGCCGGCATGATCGAAGCGGTAGGCGCGGGTGTCGATGCCGGCCGGATCGGCGAGCGGGTCTGGCTGTATGAGGGGCATCTGCGCCGCGCGAACGGGACCGCCGCGGCATACATCGCCATCGATGCCAGCCGTGCGAACCCGTTGCCCGAGAGCCAGAGCTTCGCCGCAGGGGCCTGCCTGGGTATTCCCGCGATGACCGCCCATGCGGCCGTGTTCACGGACGGGCCGGTCGACGGTCAGACGATCCTGGTGACCGGCGCGGCCGGCGCCGTGGGCAACTATGCCGTGCAAATGGCGCGAAACGGCGGTGCGACGGTGATCGGCACCGTCAGTTCCAATGAAAAAGCAGCGCGCGCCCTGGAAGACGGGGCGACCCATACGATCAACTACAAGACCGAAGACGTCGCCGCGCGGGTGATGGAACTCACGGACGGCAAGGGCGTCGACCGGGTGGTCGAGGTCGGCGGCGCCGGCACGCTGTCGAACTCGGTGGAAACATCGAGACGACGGTCAAAATCCTGAAGACAGGGGCTTCGATCGCGGCCTACGCGTCGATGGCCGAGCCGGTGGTGCCCTATCCCTTCTACAAGCTGCTGCCGAAAGCGCCGACCCTGCACATCATCGGCTGTTTCACCATGGCCGAGGATTTCAAAACGCAGAGCGTTGCGGATATCTCCCGCTGGATGGCAGAGGGCAGGCTGACCAGCCGGGTCGCGCGGGAATTTCCGCTCGACGAGATTGCTGCGGCGCACGAGTTGGTCGAAGAGGGCCGCCAGGTTGGCGGCGTGGTCGTGACGATCGACTGAACTGGGTGACGTTCCCGGTCTAGTTCAGCCGGATACCGGTTTCGGCGTCGAACAGGTGACAATTCTCGGCTTCAAACCTGAATGTCACATTCTCGTTGGGCCGGAACACGAGATCGGGATCGACCTTGGCGACCAGGCGTCTCGCATTGCCGGTTTCGAAGAACACAAGCGATGCGTCACCCAAGGGTTCTACCAACCGGACAACACCGGACATCTCGCCGCTTTTTAAGGTGACGTGTTCCGAGCGTACACCGAGAGTGACCTTGCGTCCCGAAAGATCGGCCGGAAGCGCGGCTGCGAGGGGGGCCTTGATGCCATCGCTCGAGAATGTTGCGGTGCCGTTCTCCGTTGAGATTTCGCCGTCCAGGAAATTCATGGTTGGCATACCAAAGAACCCTGCGACGAAATGTGTGGCGGGCTTGCGGTAGATTTCAAGCGGTTCGCCGAGTTGCTCGATCTGTCCGCCGTTCATCACCACGATGCGGTCCGCCATGGTCATGGCCTCGGCCTGGTCGTGGGTGACATAGACAAATGTGCCGCCGAGCCGCTCGTGGAGGCCCTTGAGCTCCGTGCGCATGTCGACGCGCAACTTGGCATCAAGGCTCGAGAGAGGCTCATCCATCAGGTAAACCGAAGGATTGGTGACGATGGTTCGCGCCAGCGCCACGCGTTGCGCTTCACCGCCCGAACACTGGCCGGGACGCTTGTTGAGCAGAGGCTCGATATGCATGGCCTCCGCCGCCTTGTGCACTCGCTCCTTGAGTTCCTGATCCGGTGTGTTGCGTACACGCAGCCCAAAGGCGATGTTCTCGAACACCGTCATATGGGGGAACAAGGCAAGATCCTGGAACATCATGCCCAGTCCACGATCGCCGGGTTCGATATGGGTGACGTCGACGTCGCCGATGGTGATCTTCCCGCTGGTCGGTACCACCAGGCCGGAAATCATGTTGAGCGTCGTGGTTTTGCCACAACCCGACGGTCCGACCATGATCAGGAATTCACCATCCCGGATATCGAGATCGATGCCGTTGACGGCGGTAAAAGCGTCAAACTTCTTGACCAGTTCGTTAAGGACGATACGTGCCACAAACTTTCTCCCCGTAATCTGTCGATCGCCGTTAGCGGCGTATCATTCCGAAACTGAAGCCCTTGACCAGATGCTTCTGAATGGCGATTCCCATGATCACCACCGGGATGGTGATGATCGTCCCGATAGCTGCTTGTGGGCCGTACAGACGGCCCTCCGACGCGCTCTGGAACTTGTTGAGCAAGACCGGCAAGGTAGATACGTCCGGATGCGTCAGGGTCAGTGACAGCAAGAACTCGGCCCAGTTCAGGATAAATATGAACAGGAAGGTCACCACCATTCCCGACGCCACCAGCGGCAGGACGACGCGTCGCAGGGTGTACATCCGTCCGGCGCCCATGATCCGCGCCGCATGCTCAAGCGTGTAGGGCACCTCGTCGATAAAACTGAGCATCATCCAGATCACGAAAGGTAGCGTGATCGTCATGTAAAGCATGCTCAGGCCGATACGCGTGTCGAACAGGCTGATGCGTGTGTTGAAGACTGCCTCTGTCGCGAACGGAATGAGCACCGCGTAATACATCAGCAATGGGATCGCGATCACGATCGGCGGGATCATGCGGACCAGCAGAACCATGTGCCGGAACTTCTTGCCACCCACGTTGAAGCGCGAGATCGAATAGGCCAGGAACGTCCCCAGAAACAGCGCTATCAGAGACGAGATTGTGCAGATGAGCAACGAATCGCGCAGCGATCCCCAGATGTTGAACGGCTGGTCGGTCGCCTCGCGCGCCACGCCGCTCTGCTGAATATCAAACGTGAATATCTGCTCGTAATGTGTGGGGGTGGGTCCGTGCGGAA
>JAQCFD010000220.1 GCA_027618305.1 Pseudomonadota bacterium | reverse complement strand
GTTCGATTCGATCCTCTCGGAGGTCGACCCCTTCTTCGCGGTGCACCGTGCCGAAGGGACCCATGCCGGTGGCGTGCATTTCGAGATGACCGGCCAGGATGTGACCGAATGCATCGGGGGTGCCCAGGAAATCACCGAAGAGGGCCTGAGCGACCGGTACCACACCCATTGCGACCCGCGTCTCAACGCCAGCCAGTCGATCGAACTGGCATTCCAGATCGCCGAGCGTCTGAAGCGCCAGCGCGACCTGACGGCGGCGGAGGACGCGGAGCGTGTGGCGGCGGCCAGCTGATCGGCATCTTCGAGCGGGCACCCAATAGCGGGCTTTCCCAATTGGCCGACACGCGCCAAACTGCTTCCCCGATATGCGGGAGCGACCAGCGGGGACGATATGGGCACCGTGAAGGCCAGTGACGAGAAATCCAGCGACGAAGAATCCAGTGACGCGAAACCCGGTGATGCGGAGATCCGGGAGTCCGGCGCCCCGACGACTGCGGGCGCGGAACCACATCCGCGCATCGATGAGATAACCGCGCTCACCGATACCTATTTCAACAAGACGCGGGCGATTGTCGGCAAGTTCGGCGACACCCGGGTCACCTACGCCGTATTCATGCGCCGCCCGGTCATCTCCGCGCCGCGCCTGGCGCTGGATTGGCTCCATGCGGTCGCGGCCGCGCGGAATGCCAGCTTCGAAATCGATCTGCGATTTGACGAGGGCCGGTGGGTCGGGGCCGGCGAACCGCTGCTCTATATCTCCGGCTCGTTCCACGATCTGGTCGACCTCGAAACGCTCTATCTGCAGAAGCTCGGGGCGGCCTGCGTGGCGGCCTACAATGCGGCGGCCATGTGTGTCGATCTGCCGAATGTTTCCTTCATGGCGTTCGATGCGCGTCACTGTACGGGCCCCGACATGGCCGAGATGATGGCCTACGCGGCATCGGTCGGCTCCGGGCGCGCCAGGCGCAAGGTGGGCGCGATCGGTTTTGTGGGCAACGCGACGGATGCGACGGCGCATTTCTTTGGCCAGGAACGCGGGCTTGGAACCATGCCCCATGCGCTGGTCGGGTACGCCGGTTCGACCGTACGCGCCGCCGAGATGTTCCAGGAAACCCATCCCGATGAACCGCTGACCGTGCTGGTCGATTATTTCGGACGCGAGATCACGGACAGTCTCGAAGTCTGCCGCCGTTTTCCCGAGTTGGTGCGGGCGGGCAGATTGTCCGTGCGCCTCGACACGCCGGGCGGGCGTTACATCGAGGGGATCGACCCGTCGCAAAGTTATGCCGTGCTCGAGCGCCACGCGCCCGACGCGATCAGGGGTTACCGGACCGAGGCCGAGCTGCGCCACCTGATCGGCGGCGGCGTTTCCGCGGCAGCGATCTGGCATCTGCGCGAGCGCCTTGATGAAGGTGGCTTCGAGGGGGCCAAGATCGTCGCGTCGTCCGGCTTCGGCCCCGAGAAGTGCAAGGTCATGGCGGCGGCCGATGTGCCGATCGATGCCATCGGCACGGGTTCCTTCCTGCCGGGTGACTGGCAGGAGACCTATGCGACCTCCGACATCGTGGAATATGGCGGCACCAAAAGGGTCAAGGTCGGCCGCGAGTTTCTGCTGCGCCGATAGAGCCGCATGATGGACGATCCCCGGGACTGGCTCGGTTTGGTTGCGAACATTGCAGCGATCGTCACGGCGCTGGTCGCCTTCGCCGGGTCGGCCTGGTTTGTAATGGAACGCAGCGCCAAGCGGCGCCGGCTCGAAGCCTATCTCAAGGACGCGCGCGATGCGGGCAAGGATAAGGGCCAGCGGTCCATTCTGCACCTCATTGCCCGGGTGGGACTGACCGAGCAGGAGATTTTGCAGGCCAGTTTCCGCAGCAAACATATTGGCCGCGTCCTGACGACGAACACGACCGATGGGATCGCGAAAGACATCCTTCTGGAATATCGCGACTGATTGCCGATACAGCGCGTTGACACTCTGCGGCGTGGTGCCTACCGTCCGCCGCGTTTCACCCCGTCCCGGTTCCCGACCATGACCGACAGTTTGAAAATATCACTCGCCCAGCTCAATCCGGTTGTCGGCGATATCGAAGGCAATGTCGCCAAGATACGCGCCGCGCGCCTGTCTGCGGCCGGGCAGGGCGCCGATCTGGTGATCGGCACCGAGCTTTGCATCACCGGCTATCCGCCCGAAGACCTGATCCTGAAAAACGCTTTCGTGCGGGCGTCGATGGATGCCGTCGAGGCCCTGGCGACGGAGACGGCCGATGGCGGCCCCGGCCTGATCGTCGGCGCGCCCTGGTTCGATGATGAAGGCAACCGCTACAACGCCGCGATCGTGCTGGATGACGGCAAGGTGCAGACGATTCGCTACAAGTGGGATTTGCCGAACTACGGCGTGTTCGACGAGAAGCGCATCTTCAAGGCGGGCGAGCTGCCGGGCCCGGTGAATTTCCGTGGCGTTCGCCTGGGCCTCGCGGTCTGCGAGGACATGTGGACCCCGGATGTCTGCGAGACCCTGATGGAATCGGGCGCGGAAATCCTCGTGATCATCAACGGCAGCCCTTACGAGCGCGACAAGGTCGATGTGCGCATGAACTACGCCGTCGCGCGGGTCACCGAGACCGAGCTGCCGCTGATCTATGTGAACCAGGTGGGCGGCCAGGACGAGCTGGTGTTCGACGGCGGCTCCTTCGTGCTGGGTGCCGATTGCCGCATGGTCGCGGCGTCGAGGCAGTTCGCCGAGGACCTGACCCTGACCGAATGGACCCGCACCGCCGACGGCTGGACCTGCACCTCCGATGAGATGGCCGAATGGATCGAGGGCAGTGCGCGCCTCTACCAGGCGATGGTGCTGGGCCTGCGTGACTATGTGAACAAGAACGGCTTTCCCGGTGTGGTGCTCGGCCTGTCGGGGGGCATCGATTCAGGCATCACCGCGGTCGTCGCGGTCGATGCGCTGGGGCACGACCGGGTACATTGCGTGATGATGCCGTCGCCCTATACCAGCGAAGACAGCCTGGAGGATGCGCGCGAGCTCGCCGACCGGCTTGAGGTGCGTTACGACACGATCGGCATCGGCCCCGCCATGTCGGCCTTCGATGAGATGCTGACCGAGGCCTTCAACGCGCCGGCCGCCGGCGTGACGGCGGAGAACATCCAGAGCCGCGCGCGCGGCCTGACCCTGATGGCGATCTCCAACACCACCGGCGCGATGCTGGTCACCACCGGCAACAAGTCGGAGATGTCGGTCGGCTACGCCACGCTCTACGGCGACATGGCGGGCGGGTATTCGGTCATCAAGGACGTCTACAAGACCGACGTGTTCAAGCTGTGCCACTGGCGCAACGAGAATTATCCCGACGGCGTGCTGGGCCCGGCCGGGGACGTGATCCCCGAACGGATGATCTCCAAACCGCCCTCCGCCGAGCTGCGCCCGGACCAGAAGGACGAGGATTCCCTGCCGCCCTACGAGGTGCTGGACGCGATCCTGCACGGGTTGATCGAGGAAGATCTGGGCGGCGCGGAGCTGGAGGCCAGGGGCTTCGAGCCGGCGACGGTGCAGCGCATCTGGCGCCTGCTGGAGTTGTCGGAATACAAGCGCCGCCAGGCGCCGCCGGGGGTGAAGCTCACCAGCCGTTCGTTCGGCCGCGACCGCCGTTACCCGATCACCAACGCGTTCCGGGGCAAGGCCTGAGCGCTTCGTGCGCGCCCTGATCCGACGCGAGGCAGCTAAATCTAGCGTTTCTGCCCGCTGCTCGTGTGGGAACTGATCGGTGATCCCTGCCGCCAGGCGCTTGAAGTCTTGCAGCGGGAACAAATTCGCTCGCCGGCCCACGCACTCGAGAATTCTGCGTTGCACCGCAGGCATTCACGCGCCTTGGGCTCCGGCGTAGCCTCGATAGTCTCGTCGGGGTTCGTGATGGGAGCGTCGGTCATTCAATATCCTTGGTTGTCTCGAGCCTGCGCTGGAGACGCTTTGTGTGTCCGTAATAGGTCGCGTTGTCCGTGTGCCCGGTCAGGGCGCCACGCAGGTGTCGCTGCGGCGGCGCAGGGGCGGATCGCATTCCCAGCGGTTCCCGCTAAAGTCCAGATGCGTATTCGCCGGCAGCTTCAGGGTTCTGCAACTCTGGTTTATCGGCTCAAACCCGCGGTTGCAGCTCCAGCCGGTGCCGTAGGAGGCGTCGTTCAGGAAACCGTTTTCCGGAACTTCCACGACAGCGCAGCTGTTGCGTGAATTCTGATATCCGCGATGACATTCCCAGCCATTTCCCGCGGCGTTCAGAAAGGCGTTGGCCGGGATTTCGAGGGCATTGCACGTGCTGTGTATCTCGCGAAAACCGCGCTTGCAGTCCCAGCCGCGCCCGTAAGCCAGGCTGGTCAGATAGGCATTCGCGGGCAGCTGTATGGGCGCACACGCCCCATCCTTTTCGAAAAAGCCGCGGTTGCATTCCCATCCGGTGCCATAGGCCTCCGCGTGGGCGTTTTCAGGGAACGGGCCTGCCGCCCCCTGACCATGTGCTGTGCCGACAAACAATCCCGAGGCCGATATCGCCATCAGAGCAAATGCAACTAAACCTGAACGTGAACTCATTCAGCCGATTTCTTCTCGGGTACGTTGGTGGGCTGAGCCTGTGTCGGGGCGGCTTTGGGGGCGTCGTCTGCTTTTTGATCGCTCGGTTTTGTTTGATCGGTCGAGAATTTCTTGAAGGACATATAAATCTCCATCCCGGAATACCGACGTTCATTTGACGGTATAAAATATATGGTCCCATAAATATTATAATCAAGTATGCAATATTTGTAGTTAAACAAATATACGACAAAAAAATATCTATATTATTTGAGGGAAAATCAAACGGCGCCTGAGAAATAGTCGATGGCCGCGCGGATAATCGGAACAACCCTCTGAATTGCTTTGCTTTCCCGGGCGGGGTATACACCGCGCGTGATGATCAATCGTTCCCATCGATGTCGCGCCACCGCCTGCTACGACGCCGGGCGAATTACCGCCTGACAGGCCCTGTCCGCGCGCGGGTGAACCGTGTGCACGCTGCAATCATTCCCGGGAACCCATGATGACCCTTCATCTCCACAACACCTACACGCGCGAAAAAGACCTGTTCGAGCCGATCGATGCGGCCAATGTGCGCATGTATGTGTGCGGCCCGACGGTCTACGACGATATTCATATCGGCAATGCGCGCCCACTGGTGGTGTTCGATGTTCTCGCGCGGCTGCTGCGCCACGAATATGGCAGCGATCAGGTCACCTATGTCCGCAACATCACCGATGTGGACGACAAGATCATCGAACGCGCGGCCGAGAACGGCGAGGACATCGATGCCTTGACCGGGCGCACGACCGAGAACTTTATATGTGCCCCCGCCGCGCTGGGATGTGTGACGCCGGACGTGGAGCCACGCGCGACCGATCACATCGTCCAGATGATTGCGCTGATCGAGGATCTGATCGGTAAGGAACATGCCTATGAGGCCGAGGGTCACGTGTTGTTCCACGTACCCTCGATGCCGGATTACGGGAAGCTATCGGGCCGCAACCGTGACGAGATGATCGCCGGTGCGCGGGTCGAAGTGGCGCCGTAC
>JAQCFD010000219.1 GCA_027618305.1 Pseudomonadota bacterium | reverse complement strand
TCCCAGCGGCGTTTCTTTGCATCGTCTACAATCTGAACCAGGTCACGCCGCCTCCGAGGTCAGGAAGCCTTCTTCGCATCCCTCAGCAACTCCTCGCGCAGTCGTACGTTGCGATAACTGTTCAAGGTCGGCTGCAGTTTGTCGAGAAATATCTTGAACAACGCCTTGGTCACGACGGCGCTGTTTTTACTCTGGACGTAGGACAACAGGCGCAACTGCGCCATGCTCTTCTGGGCATCGCCCGAAGCGCGTGCATAGTCATGCAGTTCCCGGTCGATCCGCCCGGTGATCCGCGCCGCCAGAAACGCGGCAATGTGCCTGTCGAACAACAGTTCACCCGTCTCGGCATGTCGTTCGACGCATTCCATCAATTCGCGCGGCTGCAACGGAACGCGCCCCTTCAGCAGCGGGCTCAGGCATGGCAGCGCAGGATTGAGCTCATAGACACAGCGCTCAATAGAAAATCCGGGCGCCGTATCAGACAAGAAATTGGCCGCCTTGTCGACAATTTCGGACGCGGTCAGCATCCAGGTCTTGGGACGCGGCTGCGTCTGGTGCCAAAAGCTCATCATCTTGCCGAGGATTAAATCCGTATAGTCCCCGGACAGCTCTTTACTTTGCACCGCGAGGCTCGAAGCCGCGCCGATTGCATCCGGCATCACCGCCATCCGCCGGAATCGTATCGGGCCGGTTGGATCGAGGGTGGTGATGATGCGGGACAAACGAATATCATCGGTCATCTTGCGCGGCCCCGATGAACCGAGCAGCCCGCATTCGGTAATTTCCTTCGAAAGTTCGCGGTTCTTGAGACTTCGATCGACCCAAAGCTCGATTGCATTGTCACTGGCAAACTTGATGCCCGCATCCCAGTCAGATGCCAGATTATGGGCCAGTTCTCGGGCTGTGTAGGCAGGGTGCCCGTTGATCTCCAGCGGCCGGTCCGCACGCGTGACCGGAAGCGGTTGGCTCGGATTGACGCGACCGCTGTTCACCCAGTTCAACAAGTCAGGCAGAGACCATCGTTCGTGTTCCTCGTCGCGGAGCAGCGAGCGAACAACCGGCGCCAGATCGGCATGAATCTTGTTGCCCGCCAGAAGTGCGTTGAAGCTGCCAACGGCGATCCGCCTTTGGATGAGCTCACCCTCATCCATCCCGGCAACCGGATTGAATCCTAAGCCCAGGACCATGATCGTCACGCCGAGCGCAAATAGTTCGTCGGACAGGTCACCAATTCCACGGCTGATCGGCGGGCAACTGGCCCGCTCGATGGTTTCAAACATGGACGGCTGCTCAAAACCCGGCGGCGCGCTGTAAATCTGGCCCGACACGACCGATCCGTCACTCTCTCGCCTGTAGAGGTTTGTCGGCCGAATATTTCGATGGGTCAGGCGGTCTTCCTGCATGCGCCGAAGCAAATCCATGATCGGCGCCAGGAAGTCGCGCTTGATCTCGCGGACCGTCCAATATTGCGTTGTCGAATCCATGCTCTGCAGCAATGGCGGCCCGGGTGGCTGCGGCAGGATAATGACGATCTCTTCCCGGCCGCCGCCGGCCCAGTCAACCTGGCCCCAGCGAATAGGTTTCATCAGCGCGTCATGCGGGATGTCTTTAGCGGCAAGAATGGCCGTCAGGCGGGCCGGCACCTTGGGATCAAGCACCAGCGCATACAATTTGCGATTAGGATCTTCGGCGTCATGTGTCAGGTAGGCGCGCGCCGTGGTTGTGGATAGATGCGGCAGGACAACGCCCGGATGTATTCTGTAACGGCCTGCAAAGACTACTTCCTCAACCGAATCAGCAGACGGCGGCCGGGAACTCCTCCCGTCCGACACGGGCGATTCTTCAATTCTCAGGGTCGCGTCACTCATCCCGTCCGCCCAAACATGACCTGATCCGCGGTGCAACTCACCGTGAACTCACTACTTTAGGCAGGATGAAGGTAAAAGAAGGTTAACGCCGATCAGTCGGCAAATGGGTCACGCACCAGGATCGTGTCCAGCCGTTCCGGGCTGGTAGACAGCAAAGCGACCGGCGCACCGATCAGTTCCTCAATCCGGCGGACATACTTGATCGCCGTGGCCGGCAAATCGGCCCAGCTACGCGCGCCTCGCGTGCTGGTCTGCCAGCCTTCCATCGTTTCATAGACCGGCGTCACGTTGGCCTGCGCACGAATACCCGCGGGGAACCGGGGCACTTCAACCCCATCGATCGTGTAGCCAACGCACACCTGGAGTTCTTCAATACCATCCAGAACGTCGAGCTTTGTCAGCGCAATTCCGCTGATTCCGCCGACACGAACTGCCTGGCGCACCATCACCGCATCGAACCAGCCACAACGGCGGCGGCGACCGGTCACGGTACCAAACTCATGACCGCGTTCCCCCAAAAGCCTACCGACCTCGTTCTCCTGCTCGGTCGGGAACGGGCCACTACCCACGCGTGTCGTATACGCCTTGGTGATGCCGAGCACATATCCGATCGTGCTGGGTGCGACACCGGATCCTGCCGCGGCCTGCCCGGCCACCGTGTTGGAAGATGTCACGAACGGATAGGTGCCGTGATCGACGTCGAGCATGGCGCCCTGCGCACCTTCGAAAAGAATGCGTTTGCCGGCTTTGCGCGCATCGTCGAGGAAGTCCCAGACAGGCGCGGCATACGGCAACAAGCGGTCGGTGATTTCATCGATCCGCGCCATCAGCTCGGCCTTAACGACTTCGTCCGCACCCAGCCCGCGCAGCAGCGCGTTGTGATGGAACAGCAGGTGGTCAACCCGCGCATCAAGCGTTTCCCGGTCTGCCAGATCGCACACCCGAATGGCGCGCCGCCCGACCTTGTCTTCATAGGCCGGGCCAATACCGCGACCTGTCGTGCCGATCATATCCGCGCCACGCGCTTTTTCGATCGCCTGATCAAGATACGGATGCAACGGCAGAATCAGGCACGCATTGTCCGCGACCATGAGGGTCTCAGGGGAAACATCAACACCCATTTCGACGATCTTGTCGATCTCGCCGAGCAGCGCCCAGGGATCAACGACGACACCGTTTCCGATGACGCCGATCTTGCCCGGACGAACCACACCCGAGGGCAGAAGGCTGAGTTTGTAAACCTTGTCGCCAATGACGAGCGTGTGCCCGGCATTGTGCCCACCCTGGAAGCGGACGACGATGTCGGCGCGTTCCGAGAGCCAGTCGACAATCTTGCCCTTGCCTTCATCGCCCCACTGGGACCCAACCACCGCTACATTCGCCATCGATCCAACCCGTTAAGTATCGCTGCCGTCGGCTTTCGCCGGCGTGCCATCAACCAGAAGATGGCTGCATCTCAATCGTTTTGCCTCGGCCGCCGCATCGTCTTCCGATGCCATCGCCGCGACCGTAACCCACCCGGCGTCACGGAAAACCACACCCTCCTGGAACGACGTACCATAGGGCAGGTAGAGACGGTCACCGGGCACGGGCGCAGGTAAAGCACGAAGGATCGAGTCCATATACAGCGACACGCCTGTCGCCGCCTCACCGGCACCGGTGATATATCGACCACCGCGGCCAAGTTCCCCCCGCACACCCTCTGCAAACAGCGTGAAGCTCACGCCGGTATGATACTCGAATCCCCGGTATTCAACCGGGTCGAGGGTCAGTGGCAGATCCGGCATCGCGGCGTGAAGTCCGGCAACCACGGCTGCCAAACGCTCGACTTCGGCCCGCGCACCGGCCGGCAGCGATAAACCCTGCAACTCAATGATCACCTCATCTGCGGGACCGACAGTTTCGATCAAGGCGCACAAGGCCTTCGCCGCCTCCGAATATGCAACGCCGTTGCCGCGCAGTATCTCGCCGGTCGCGTCTTCGTCTTTCCGGTCGAGCGCGGCCCGAAGATCGCCGGTCGTCGCCTCGTCAAGATCGACCTGCTCAAGGATACTCGCGACCAGGGCTGGCGAGTTGAGATCAACTGTCGGCCGCTGCACGCCTGCCGCCACAAGCGCTTCCGCCGCCAGCGAAACAACCTCAACGTCGGCGCAAATGTCCTCGGAACCGATCAACTCGAGCCCAACCTGCGCGAATTGCCTCTCCGGTCGCAGCTGGTTGCCGCGCACACGCAGAATTTGACCGGCATAGGAAAGACGCAGCGGGCGCGGCGCATCGTGCAACCGGGCCTCGGCAATGCGCGCAACCTGCAACGTGATATCCGCGCGAACCGCCATCATGCGCTGGCTGACAGGGTCCATCATCCGGAACATCTGTCCGGCGAGGCTTCCACCGCCATTTGTGCCATTGCCCACGAGCGTGGATTCAAACTCCACGAGGGGCGGTTTGACCTGTTCGTAACCGCAGGCGCGGAAGGCATCCATGATCCCGGATATGGTCGCAGCCTCCTGCGCCGCGCGCGGCGGTAGCAGGTCGTGGAGACCCGCCGGCAGCAAAGCCCTGTTTTCACCTGAATCAGTCATGACGCGCGGGGTTTAAACGGTTTGGCATGTGTCGGCAATGGTACGCACGTATCCAAAGAGTCGGATATTCCGAAAGCGCGCGACACACCGCTTTCACCGCGCTACAAGCAGGACAACATACGTGTTAGAATTGCTTTGTCGTTCTCCATGAACCGAACATAAAGAGATCAAGATGACCATCCGCAACGCCCTCCTCTCGATGTCCCTGGCGACATCCCTGTTGTTTGCCGCCGGGACCACGGCCCAGGCGCAGGACGACAAGATGCAGATGAACCACGGCGATGACCGGGGATGGTACATTTCCGGCCTCGTCGGTCTCAACAAACCGCAGGATTCCGACATCGACGGTGCCGGGATCGCTGCCGAGGCGGAATTCGATTGGGGTCCGGCAGCGCTGGTCGGGGTAGGGTATGACCTTGGCCGCAACTGGCGTGTAGAATTGGAAGCAGGCTACCGCGATGCCGACGTCGACAGCATCTCCGGCACGACAAGCTCCGGCGACAGCGAAACGCTGAGCATGATCGCCAACGTCTTGTACGATATCAATATCGACAGCAAGTTCGAACCCTATGTCGGCGCCGGTCTCGGTATGGCGCGCGTATCCGCGGATGGCTATAGCCCGGTTTCGACCACGCGCGTTGACGATGATGACTAAGGCTACGCTCTCCAAGCTGCCGCGGGTGTCGCCTATCCGCTGAACGAACGCCTCAAACTGACCGTCGATTATCGCTTCCTGTCGGTGCAGAATTTGGATTACACGACGGCATCCGGTGTCGGGGTCGACGCCGACTATAACGACCATTCGATTTTCGTCGGCCTGAGGTTCGCACTAAACCCGCCGCGCAAGCCCGCACCGAAGCCGACACCCGTCGCGCAGGCGCAGCCCGCGCCGGCCGCACCGGCTCCCGCACCGACGCCGCCGCCGGTCACGCGCGATTTCCTGGTCTTCTTTGACTGGGATAGCGCCAGCATCACACCGCAAGCCCTGTCGATTCTCCGCCAGGCCGCGGATGCGGCCAAGCAACTCGGCGGTGTCCGCGTCGTTGCAACCGGGCATGCGGACCGTTCGGGTTCCGCAGGATACAATGTTGGGCTGTCACAGCGTCGCGCCGACGCCGTGCGCGCACAGCTGGAGCAACTGGGAATCGCCGGCGGCGAGATCGCCACCGTGGCGCGCGGTGAGACCGATCCTCTGGTCGCCACGCCCGATGGT
>JAQCFD010000218.1 GCA_027618305.1 Pseudomonadota bacterium | reverse complement strand
GGCTTGTCGGGGGCTGGGGTTTTCCGATCGGCGACGAGGGCAGCGGCGCGTGGATCGGTCGACAGGCGGTCGCCCAGGTCGCACAGATCGTCGACACAAGGTTCCGCAAACGGGTCACCGAAATGCATCGCGCCATCATGGGGCAGACCGGTCAATCCCGTGACGGGCTTCTGGACTGGCTGCTTGCCGCCCCGCCGGCCCGGTTCGCCGAACTGGCACCCCTGGTGGTCGAACACGCCGGGTGGGGGGACACGGCGGCGCTCGAGATCATCAACGAAGCCGGTCGCGAAATCGACGCTTTGGCGGAGGCTCTGGATTCGGGACGCAAGATTCCGCTGGCGCTGGTCGGTGGGTTGGCCGAACCTTTGGATGCCTTCCTGCCCGACCGCCTGAGGAACTGGGTGCGTGCACCACAGGAAGATCCCGTCTGCGGCGCTTTGATGCTGGCCCAGGGGCGTGCACCGGATGAAACAATCATGTGGCAAAACCGATGAGTGAAGCACAGCGCGCTGGACATATTCTCACGTCTGACGGATGGGTTGACGGTCGGATCGAATTCGACAGCCACATCGTGGCCATTGAAGCGGGCGAAGTCCCGGCGGATGCGCCGAGCATCATTCCGGGGTTCGTGGACCTGCACGTGCCGGGTGGCGGGGGCGCCGATGTCATGCAGGGCGAGGGTGCGGTGCGGACAGCGGCGCGGCTGCATGCCCGGCACGGCACCACGTCGTTCCTGCCGGCGACCATTACCGCTCCCGAGGATGAGCTGATCGGCGCCCTGGCCGGCATCGGTAAGGTTCAGACGGCGCGCCAGCCCGGCGAAGCACGGGTCCTCGGCGCCCATATGGAAGGCCCCTATATCAATGTGGCGCGGCTCGGTGCCCAACCGCCCTTTGTCCGCGATCCCGACCCCGCATTCGTGGAGGTGGTCTTGGGTGAAGGGGTGGTGAAGCTTGTCACGCTGGCGCCAGAAATAACCGGTGGCCTGGATATGATCCGGCAACTGACCGCCGCCGGGATCGTGGTCCAGATCGGCCATTCCGATGCCGATTATGAAACGGCTTGTGCGGCGCTGAAGGCCGGTGCGCGGGGGTTTACCCACCTGTTCAACGCCATGTCGCCGCTGCGCCATCGTGCACCGGGTGTGGCCGGTGCGGCGCTGGCACATGGCGAGTATGCCGCGCTTATTCCCGATGGCATTCATGTTGCCCCCGGGGCCATCAAGGTGGCTCTGCGGTGCATACCGAGGCTGTTTGTCGTCACCGACGCGACGGCGGCGGCCGGGATGCCCGACGGCGAGTATCCCTTGGGAACCCATACCGTGACCAAACACGACGAGAGCGTCTTCCTGGTCGACGGCACACTCGCCGGCAGCGCCCTGACCATGGACCGGGCGCTGGCGAATTTGCTGGATTTGGGGTTGTCTCTGGAAGAGGCGAGCCTGCGAACATCAACGTATCCCGCTGACTTCATGGGGCGCCTGGATCGCGGGCGCCTTCAGGCCGGCGCCTGGGCCGATCTCGTGTTGCTGGACCCGGCGCGCAGGCTGGTCGAAGTCATTGTGGAAGGTGAGGCGGTCCGCTGATCCGGCGAAGGCCGGCTTATCGCCAGCTTCGAAGGATGGCGTCGACAGATTCGCCGGCTTCGAGTTGCGTGCGCAGATCGGATCGACCGAACAGCACGTCGATCGCCATGTCGGGTTTCGAACCGGCGGTCGGAAGCCAGGCGAAATCCTCGCAATTTTCCAAAAGCCAGGCCAGCAAATGCACACCGAGCGCGAGCGGTTCGCGGCGGCGCGCGCGTTGCGGCCAGAGCGTGATCCCCGGGACCGGTTGCCCCGACGCGGGTGAGCGGGTGAAGAATATCTCGCCCCGGGCGGCGCCGAAGCCCGTGTTCCATTCATTGACGGCGCGGCCAAGCGCCTCGGCGTTGAGGCCCGGCGCGGCCACAGAACGAAATGAAACAGACGTGCCGCGTCCCTCGCTTACGTTGGTGGCTTCGAGCAACACCAGTCCGGCATAGATCGCCACCGCGTCGGGGTGAGACAGCGCCGGTGACGGGGGTATCCAGCCCAGCGGCGGTTGCAGCGATACGTCGGCGGGATAAATCGAAAACGGTGCCTGGGTGATCACGGGTGCGATGGCCAGCGCGATCAGTTCACCGATTGTGCGGCCATGCACGAAAGGCACATCGAAATAGGCGAGCAGGGATCTGCGATCCGGTTCGGGGCGCGGGCCCTCGATCATGGGGCCGAGGGGATTGGCGCGGTCACAGACGATGACTTCGATGTGGCGCTCAAGTGCTGCTGTCGCGAATTTGGCCGCCGTCGCCGCGTAGGTGTAGCAACGCACGCCCACGTCACGCAGATCGATGATCAACGCATCCAGTCCTTCGAGGACCGAGCCCGCGTTGTTTTCAGCGCCCTCATAAAGGCTGTAGACGGGAAGCCCGGTTAGCGGGTCTTTACTGTTCGAAACGGCCTCGCCCGCGCCCGCAGACAGCTGCATGCCATGCTCTGGAGTGAACAAACGCAGGCTGTTGCCGCCTTGGGCGTCCAGGCTCCGTTTGATCGCCACGGTCGCCGGGACCTGATCTGCCGTGGTGCAGGCATGATTGGTCAGCAGGCCGACCTGTTGGCGCGCCAGGCGCCGGGTCATCATGTCATCGGAAATCAGACGGTCGAGACCAGACAGCGCGGGTTTTCTGTTTTTTGCGCGGTTGTTCGTCCCGGTCATGGGGACAACCTAGCGGCGTGTCGGGCCGGGGACAATCCACCCCGGTAACGGCTCAGGCCAGCCAGTTGAGAATGACACCGCCATGTTTTGCGGTCTCGTCTTCCGCTGCCTGCTCGGCGGGAAAGCGCCGCAGGACTTCACCTGTCTCGGTGTCGAGAAACTCCAGGAAAACATCTGCCTGGAAGGGATCGTAGTTGAGGCGCGCCTGGATCTTCGGCTGTATCGGCTCCGGGACCCTGATCGGCTCGGGCACATGCGTCTTCTCCTCCGCCTCCTCCGGACGGCTCTCCGCCTCGGCCTCGGGGATTGGTTTCGGCGCACTGGGTGGTGCGTCACGCACGCTCGAAATGCTTTTCATCACATCCATCGTCCGCCCCACGGAACCATCTGACATCCTCATCAGAAACCCGGCATGGTTTTCACCATTGCCCTATTGCATCAAAGATGTGGCCCGAATGGCGGCGCGGCGCAAACAGGATCAAATTGAGTTTTAGAATTTGGATTTTTCGCCAAATATTAGAAAAATCTCGGGCGAAATTGACGCAAGCCCTGAAAGATCCGCCTAGCCAACGGTTCGCAGCCGGGGCTTGTTTTTGATCGCGTCGAGGACCGTATCCAGATTTTCGCTTTGTCTCAGACGTTGTGGCCCGCGCGAAACCGCGTAGAGCGGAGGGCGACCGCCCTTGCCCGGGGACTTCTCAATCGAATAAAGCGGGTGCTCGGCGGTGTGCCGGAAAACCGAGAAAACAGCGCGATCGCGGGTGAAATCCATCGCGTAATCGCGCCACTCTCCGGCCGCGACACGGCGGCTGTACTCATTCAGGAGAATTCGGAGTTCGTTGCGGTTGAACGTAACCTGACCTGCAATGCGATTGGACTTATGCAGGGACTGATGGGTACTCATGGGTGGAACGCTCGCCCGTGATCATTGCGTGGCTGAAAGGGCAAGTTTTCCTGATTTTCTTTGGTCTGTCCAGCAATCGCGGTTCAGGGCGCGCGGCGGGTTTCCGTTTCGAATCGGTTGGCGACGTCATAGCAGGTCACGCGCGCAATCGATTGGTAGCAGACGGAACGGGACTGTTCGCCGGTGTCCTCGCCACGGCGTGGCTGGCACCAGGCCTCCCCACGTAATGAGTGGCGAAAGGTGCATTCGTCGCCCGTTGCGAACGACATGACGTGATCCGATACGGTTTTCCCCGAATCGATCATGGTGACCACGCTGGCACCGCCAAGTGCGAGCGAAGCCGGGTCCGCACACGCCGCCAGGGCGAGCGGTGCGGCGATGGCCAGAATGGTTTGAACGCCGGATCGCATGATCGGATTTTCTCCTGTTGCGGCACGATTGTGTCAGCGTCGGGTTAAAAAATGGTATGACGCCATACCGACTTTGATCAAAACGCCGTTAAACGGTTGATTTCGGCGCGCGGGGCGGCGATATAGCGACGTGCGATAAACTCGCGAAGTTCTTGAAAAGGAATTGTTTTCGTGTCTGACCAGCAGCTGTTTCGCGAAGTAGACGAAGAAGTCCGCCAGGATCGCTATCAGCAGCTCTGGAAGCGCTATGGCACCTATGCGGCGGTTGCGGTGGTGCTGATCGTCGGTGCGACCATTGGCATCGTTGTCTGGCAGGACGCGCAGCAGAAGGCCCGCGATGCGGACAGCACGCGCTTCCTGAACGCCGTTGTGCAGGAGAGTGTGCAGGTCGACTCGGCATTGCTTGAGCTCCGTGCGTTGGCGGAGGACGGCTCGCCGGCCTATCGTTTCCTCGCAAAACTGCGTGAGGCGCGGCTGCTGGCGACGCAGGGGGACAAAGCCCAGGCACTCTCCGTGTTTGATTCCATTGCCGCTGATTCCGACCTGGGCGACACCTATCGCGACCTGGCGCGCCTCCTGGCTGTCGCCAACGGGCTGGAAGTCCTGTCGCAAACCGAAGTCGAGCAGCGGATTGGGTCGCTCAATACGGAGGGCAATCCCTTCCGCGCGACCGCCCGGGAGTTCCTTGCCGTTGCGGCCCTTCAGGCCGGTGAACGGGAGCGCGCGGCGGAACTGCTGCGTGCGAACCAGGCCGATTCATCGGTGCCGGTCGCGTCGCGCGCACGCGCCACCGAACTTCTCACCGCGATTGGCCTCTGACCATGTTTGCGAGTTTCTTCGCGTCCGCCCGTAAATTGTGGATTCTGCCGGTGATGCTGGTCACGTTGGCGGCCTGCGACACGTTTGATTTCCTCGGGGCCAGCGACGATGACCCGCTGCCGGGAGAGCGAATTGCGGTTCTGGAGGCGCAGGGCCGAATCTCCGCGTCGTCACGTGTTGCCGATTTGGCCATTCGCCTGCCGCGGCCCCAGATCAATGAAGACTGGCCCCAGCAGGGCGGTTTTGCGAACCATGCGATGCACCACCTCGCGCTCGCAGGCGACCCGACAGAAATCTGGTCCCGCAGCATGGGTTCCGGTGGCGATGACGATGCCCCGATCCTGTCGGGACCTGTCGTCGCTAACGGACTGGTGTTTTCGATGGATTCCGACGCGGTTGTGACCGCGCGGCGCGCCGACAACGGGGCAACGGTCTGGGAGGCCGACATCGAGCCCGAAAATGAAGACGACGGCAACTGGGGCGGTGGCGTTGCCTACGATCTGGGCCGGGTTTTTGCGGGCACCGGATTTGCCCAGGTTGTCGCGCTCGACGCGGCGACGGGCCGTGAATTATGGCGGACACCCGTGTCGGGCCCGATGCGTTCGGCGCCGACCGCCTTCGGCGGCAAGGTCTATGCGATCACAAAGGACAACCAGATCTTCGCCATCGATGCCGAGCAGGGAGTCATTGACTGGACCCATACGGGAATTGAAGAGGGCGCCGGCCTGATCGGCTCGGCCAGTGCCGCCGTAGATGGCGATATCGTCATCGTTCCCTATTCGTCGGGCGAAATTTTTGCGCTTCGTGCCGAAAACGGCCGCCAGC
>JAQCFD010000217.1 GCA_027618305.1 Pseudomonadota bacterium | reverse complement strand
TTTGGAAACACGCCGCCGGTCCCGTTCGGGACCAATCGGGGGGTTGATAGCCGGGCACCAAGGCTCCATCTTCTGCCCAGCAAGCACGAAAACACGAACAGACAGAGTTTTCACGATGGATCCGACCCAGACCGACCCCATAGCCGTTGCGCCCACAGCACCGGGCGAACTGCCGGCCGCCGGCGGCGCGTCCGCGGTGATCATGGACGCCGACCAGAACAGCTTCGTGCGCGACGTGATCCAGGCCTCGCGCGAGATTCCGGTCATCGTCGATTTCTGGGCGACCTGGTGCGGGCCCTGCAAACAGCTCACACCGGTCCTCGAGAAAGTCGTCATGGAAGCCGGGGGTGCGGTACGCCTGGTCAAGGTGGACGTGGACAAGGCCCCCGACATCTCCGCCCAGCTGCAGATCAAGTCGATCCCGACCGTCTACGCATTTCGCGACGGCCAGCCGGTGGACGGCTTCCAGGGCGCGTTGCCGGAAAGCCAGATCAAGGCCTGGGTCGATCAGCTGATCAAGGTCCATGGCGGTGCCGGCGCGGCCGGACCATCGCCCCTCGACGAAGCGCTCGACGCGGCCGACGCGGCGATGGACGGCGGCGACATCAGCAGCGCCGGTGCGCTCTACGCGCAGATCCTGAATCAGGAACCGGATAATCTCCGGGCGCTGGCGGGTATGGCCCGGGCCTATGTCAAAGGCGGCGCCATCGACAAGGCGCGTGGGCTCATCGACGGCGCGAGCGACGAGGCGCGCGCCAGCGAGGACATTAAAAGCGTGATCTCCGCCGTCGAGTTGTCCGAGGCCGGTGCTGAGAATGCGGGCAAGATCGACGCGCTGCGCGCCGCCGTAGCGGCCAACCCTGCCGATCATCAGGCGCGGTTCGACTACGCGGTCGCGGCGTTCGCCGCGGGCGACCCGGAAGGCGCCATCGATGCGCTTTTGGAAATCATTCGCCGGGAACGGGCGTGGAACGACGAGGCCGCGCGGACCGAGCTGCTCAAGATCTTCGAAGCGCTCGGCCCGGCCGACGAAATGACAGGCGCCGGGCGACGCAAACTTTCCGCGATCCTGTTCTCGTGAGCGCCGTCTCATGAACAGCGGCGCGCCGGACTCACCGCTCAACGCACTTCCCGGCGAACTGCCGCTGTTCCCCCTGAACGGCGTTCTGTTGCTGCCGCGCGGCACCATGCCCCTCAATGTTTTCGAGCCGCGCTATCTGGCGATGGTCGATGCCGCGCTCGCGGGCGGACGCATGATCGGTATTATCCAGCCCGCCGCCGACGGCACCGTCGGATTGTCGGCGCCCGACGGCACAAATCTCTACCGCACCGGATGCGTCGGACGGATCACAGGCTTTCAGGAGACCGAGGATGGGCGTTACCTGATCGAACTGCGCGGCATCTGCCGCTTCAACGTTTCCGAGGAACTCGAGCTGCGCGATGGATACCGCCGCGTGCGCCCGGACTACGCGCCGTATCACACCGACCTGTCGCCTGACGAAGGCGCCACGATTGAACGGGACCGGCTGCTCAGCGGCCTCAGGGGCTATTTCGAGCAACAGAATATCGCCGCCGACTGGGATTCCCTGATCAAGACGCCCGACGAGCGGTTGGTGACGACCCTGTCGATGGTCTGCCCCTTCGACCCGGCCGAAAAACAGGTGCTTCTGGAGGCGGACGATTTGCCCCAGCGCTGCAAACTGCTGATCGGTTTCGTCGAATCCGCCTTGCGCGCCGACAATGACAACGGCAACACTGCGCTGAATTAAGGAACATTCATGAACGACACCACAAAGGTTGATCCCAAGCTGCTGGAGATCCTCGTCTGCCCGGTCACCAAGGGACCGCTGGTCTATGACGCCCCGGCCCAGGAACTGATCAGCAAGCAGGCCGGCCTCGCCTATCCGATCCGCGACGGGATCCCCATCATGCTGGCCGACGAGGCCCGCAAAGTCGACGACGACGCCTAGCCGTCTCGCAGCAATTACGCGCAACGCCAAGACCCTATCGGCGGACACCAAACTTGACCGATCCCTGGCCGACAGATCTGCGCTACAGCAAGGATGCCAAGACCCTGACCGTCACCTTCGACGACGGGGTCGAGCATGTGCTGCCGGCGGAGTATATGCGTGTCTACAGCCCCTCGGCGGAGGTCCGCGGCCATGGCGCGGACGAGCGCCAGATCGTGCCGGGGCGCCGCCATGTCGGGATCATGAAGATCGAGCCGGTGGGCAACTACGCGGTGCGCCTGCATTTCGACGACCTCCACGACACCGGCCTGTTCACCTGGGCCTATCTGCGCGAACTAGGAGACAAATACTCCGAATGGTGGGCGCAGTATCTGGCCGACCTGGAGACGCGCGGCCTTTCGCGGGATCCCTGAACCTTAAGGCCGCGCTACAGCGCCTCGCCGCGCACCAGCCGCGGCAGATCCCCGACGACACCCATGGCATGGCGCATGGAGAATTTCCGTGCCGCCGGGATGGCGTTGACGATCCCCAGGCCCAGATCGCGTGCGACGCGCACCGGCGCAATGTCGTTCGAAAACAGCCGCAACAGATTGTCCGTCACGACCGCCAGCAGCATATTGTCGAAGCGCCGCCACCGTTCGTAATCCGCAAGGATATCGGGATCACCGATGTCGCGGCCGAGCCGTCGCGCATCCACGACCACTTCCGCCAGCGCGGCCACATCACGAATGCCCATATTCAACCCCTGACCGGCGATGGGATGGATCCCGTGGGCCGCGTCCCCCACCAGCGCCAGACGCTGATCGGTATAGCGTGCCGCATGGCTGAGGCCGAGGGGGTGTACCCAGCGGGGGCTCGCCAATGCGATCTCGCCGAGGAACCCGCCCACACGCTGCGCGAGTTCCGCGGTGAAGGCCTCGTCTGTGAGCCCCTTGATCGCCGGGACCAGATCATTGGATTCGCTCCAGACGATGGACGCGGCATGGCGTAGCGGGCCAGCCGAGCCGTCGATCGGCGTGTCTGGGTCGCGCATCGGCAGGATCGCGAACGGCCCGCCTGGCAGGAAACGCTCATGGGCGATGTTCTGGTGCGGGCGTTCATGGGCAATCGTGCACACGAAGCTCGATTGATCGTATCGCCATTCGGTCACCGGGATTCGCGCGGCCTGGCGCATCGACGAGCCACGCCCATCACAGGCAAAAATTACCCGCGCGCGAATCTCCCGACCATCGTCGAACTTGACCGAGACGCCAACGGTATTGCGCGACACAGCCGCAATGCGGGCCGGCGCGATCATTTCGATGTTCGTCGATGCGACGGCGGCGGCCAGCAGAGAGGCACGGATGTCCCGGTTCTCGAGGATATACCCCATCGGATCGTCACCGACTTCCCGATGGTCGAAATGCATGAACATCAGCGAATCCCCGTCGCTGACGCGAATCGTATCGATGGGACAGGATTTCGGCGCCAGGGTCGGCCACAGGCCGATCCCTTGCAGCACATTCGCGCTGCCTGTCGCGATCGCCGTCGTGCGCCCGTCGAAGGCGGCATCGGTGAATTTCGTCGGATCGGCCCGGTCCACCACCGCGACCTCGATCCCCGCGCCCGCCAACGCATGGGCCAGCGTCATGCCGACCATACCGGCGCCGACAACCACCGCCTCAACGGTTTGGGTCTGGATCGTGCTCATGGAGGAAACTTGGCCCGCCCTCGGCGCAATGTCTAGGCCAGGGCTCTGGTGTGGGATGCGGCGATTCCGCCCAAAGAATGTGCACAAAAAACAGGCATATTGGAGATTCTGTTTTCTTTTTATGCACGCGCGCTGCCGCGCCCAGAGCAGAACGCCTCTATCTCTTTGAAATAAAACAATCCTTTCGAACCGCGTGTTTGGCACGGCTCTTGAATTGATAGGTCTTGAGATCTGCAGCCGAATCGTCGGCTGTGGCCATTTGCTCGCGCAGAAGGGGGCTTTCATGAAGCTGGTAATGGCGGTGATCAAGCCGTTCAAACTGGATGAGGTTCGCGAGGCACTGACCGAATTAGGGGTTCAGGGCCTGACCGCATCCGAGGTTAAGGGATACGGACGCCAAAAGGGGCAGACGGAGATTTATCGCGGCGCGGAGTACGCCGTGAGTTTCCTCCCCAAGGTGAAGGTCGAGGTCGTCGTCGACGATGGTCAGACCGATTCCGTCGTTGAAGCAATTTCCAAGGCGGCCAACACCGGCCGCATCGGTGACGGAAAGATTTTCGTCGTCGACGTGCAGAGCGCCATGCGGATTCGCACCGGCGAAACCGGCGTCGAAGCGCTCTAGGCAAAGGAGTTAACAAGACAATGTTTCGTTTAACGACCAAAACAGCGGTTGGCATCGGCGCGGCAAGCATCGCGCTCCTGGCCGCCCCGCCGGCCATGGCGGCGGTCGAGGCCGAGACCGGCTATGTGTTCAACACTTTCTCGTTCCTGTTCTCGGGCGCGCTGGTCATGTGGATGGCCGCCGGCTTCGCGATGCTGGAATCGGGCATGGTGCGCTCCAAGAACACGGCCACGATCTGCCTCAAGAACATCGCCCTCTATTCGATCGCCGGTATCCTCTACTACCTGATCGGCTACAACCTTATGTACACCGATGTCGGTAGTTTCATGGGGTCGATTTCGTTCCTCTACAACCCGTCCGACGCGGAACTGGCACTTCTCAACGCCGAAGAGGCGACCGACGCCATGGTCGCGGCGGTCGTGGACAACGGCTACTCCGTGGGCTCCGACTGGTTTTTCCAGATGGTCTTCGTCGCCACCGCGGCCTCGATCGTCTCGGGCACCGTGGCCGAACGGATCAAGCTGTGGCCGTTCCTGATCTTCGTCGTCGTGCTGACCGCGATCATCTACCCGATCCAGGGTTCCTGGACCTGGGGTGGCGGCTGGTTGTCGGAGATGGGCTTCTCGGACTTCGCGGGCTCCACCATCGTCCATTCCGTGGGCGGCTGGGCCGCGCTGACCGGTGCGGTCATCCTTGGCGCACGTAAGGGCAAATACGGCCCGAACGGCCAGGTGAACCCGATTCCGGGCGCAAATCTGCCTCTCGCAACCCTGGGAACGTTCATCCTCTGGCTCGGCTGGTTCGGCTTCAACGGCGGCTCGCAGCTGGCGTTGGGCTCTGCGGCAGATGCCACCTGGATGGCCATCGTCTTCACCAACACCAATCTCGCTGCCGCGGGCGGTGTGGTGGCCGCGATGCTCATGACCCAGATCATGTACAAGAAGGTCGATCTCACGATGGCGCTCAACGGCGCGATCGCCGGCCTGGTGTCCATCACCGCCGGGCCTGACCTGACCAACCACCTGATGTCGATCATCGTCGGCGCCATTGGTGGTGTCCTCGTGGTTATCGCGATCCCGCTGCTCGACAAGCTGAAGATCGACGACGTCGTCGGCGCGATCTCGGCCCACCTTGTGGCCGGTATCTGGGGCACGCTCGCCGTCGGTATCTTCGGCAGCGGCGACCTGGGTGTACAGGTCATCGGCATCCTCGCCATCGGCCTCTTCGTCGTGGTGACGAGTTCAATCGTCTGGCTCGCCCTCAAATACACGATGGGGATCCGGGTCACCGAGGAAGAAGAGGATATGGGGCTCGATTCAGTCGAACTCGGTCTCGAGGCCTATCCCGAATTCGGACGCGGATCACAGCGCGCCTGATAAGTGCAGTCCAACTTCCTCCCAGGACTGGGGCCCGGCGGATGATCCGC
>JAQCFD010000216.1 GCA_027618305.1 Pseudomonadota bacterium | reverse complement strand
GGCGCCGTGAATTTCGATATAGGCGGGGCTGGCACATACGACCGTGGGGGTCTCCATGATCTTGCGCGCGATCAGCGCCGAGTCCGGCATTGTGCCGGCCCCGCGGATGACCACATCGAACCCTTCACCGACCACGTCGACAAAGGCGTCGGTCGCGGTGACATCGAGGCGAACTTCGGGGAATTTTGCCGCGAATATCGGCAGCAGAGGCGCGATATACATGTGCCCGAACGTGACGGGTATGGCCAGGCGCAGGACGCCGCGCGGCGCCGCCGTGACCGAATTCACTGTTTCCGCGCCTTCATCAAGGGTCGCAAGCGCCGAGGACACGCTTGCATGATAGGCGGTGCCCGCTTCGGTGAGCGCCAGGCTTCGCGTCGTGCGGGCGATCAGCCGCGCACCCAACCGGGTTTCCAGCTCTGATATGGCCTTGCTGACAGCCGACGGCGAGACAGCGAGCCGTTCGGCGGCGGCACGGAAGCTCCCGGTTTCGGCAACGGCGTCGAACATCTCCAGGGACCGGGTCGAGGGGTGGCTCATAAGTGCTGAAATTATCTCATGAATATGATGATCACAATCTTATTGATGAATACAACGACTTAACCGATCTTGTGGGTGAGGGAGACAGGTTCATGACCGAACTGGCCACACCCCGGGCGCTCAACCATATCGGGCTGACCGTGCCGGACATTCACGCCGCCATTGACTGGTATGGGCGCGTCTTCGGGTTTCGCCGGATCATGGGCCCGCGCCGGCTCGAGGCGAAGCTGTCGGATACAGCGGAATCGGGACACATCCTGGGCCCCCGGTTTCGCGCGGCCCTGCAGGCCCATCTGGTGACCGGCAATGGTATTGGTCTGGAGTTGTTCCAATTCACCGATCCAGGGACCGAGGCCCCTGAGGACAATCTGGAATATTGGAAGCACGGCTACTGGCACATTTGCTTCACGGACCCGGACATCGAGGGGCTGGTCGCGAAGATCATCGCCGAGGGCGGCAAGCAGCGCACCGAGGTCTGGGCGTTCGTACCCGGAACCGACCGCAAGCTTTGCTATTGCGAGGATCCATTCGGGAACGTGATCGAGATCTTCTCCCACAGCTACGAACAGACGTTTGGTAACTGGCCGAACGAAGGACGCGACGCCGAGTAGGCCTACAACAAGGAAACTTTCATGTCTGAAGAACTCAAGAAAACAGAAACCATGGCCGAAGACGGCAAGGTCAAAACCTTCAACGTCGTCTTCAACGTCGAGGGCAAGGCCGTTGGCAAGATGCGCAACGAGATCACGGGGCAGATGATCAGCCCGGTGGTTGACGAGGTGTTCGAGATGGCAACGGACGAGGGCGCGGCCCATGGCGGCGACATGACTGCGCCGCCGCCGCTGGCCTATTTCTGTACCGGTTTCGTCGCCTGCCTGATGACCCAGATTCGTGCGTTCGCCAAGCGCCTGCGCGTCGAGGTCGGCGAAGTGAAGGTAAAGGCGCATATCGAGTGGGAAGCCCGGGTCGAGGGACGCGATCCCTACACGAGCCGCCCGGTCGCCTTCCGGCTCGACGTCGATCTGGATTCCGATGCCCCGTTCGAGGACCAGAAACGCCTGCTCGACGCGGCCCAGAAGGGCTGCTTCGTGGAGGCGACACTGGCCAATCCGATCCCGGTCAACCACACCCTGTTGATCGACGGCGAATATCGCGACGCCGACTGACCACTGAGGTTGTGCCGTCCTCGTCCTTCGACAAGCTCAGGATGAGGACGGCCGACGGGCTCGGGATGAGGACGGCCGACGGGCTCGGGATGAGGACGGCCGACGGGCTCGGGATGAGGGCGGCTGACAGGCCCGCATGAGGACGGTGCGGATCCCCCTCATACTGAGCTTGTCGAAGTATGCGGCCGCGGATTGGCAATCTCTGGCGAACCCTGCTTCAATCCGGCCAACCAACAATGAATAACGCCGGGGGAGTGAGCCATGTTGAATGCGGCCGTGGTCGGGCTGGGCTGGTGGGGCAAGCAGATTGTCACCAGCCTCGCCGACAGTGAGAAGATTACCGTCACGCGCGCGGTGGATGTGAACCTGGACGGGGTCCGGGATTTTGCGGATTTACACGGGCTCGCGGTCGGCGACAGCTATGAAGACGTGCTGGCCGATGACGCGGTGGATGCGGTGATTCTGGTCACGCCCCACGCGCTGCACGAAGAGCAGGTTTTGGCCGCGGCGGCGGCAGGCAAGCAGATCTTCTGCGAGAAACCCTTTTCGCTTTCGGCGGACTCGGCGCGGCGGATGCTTGAGGCGTGTGACAAGGCCGGCCTGAAGGCGGTCGGCATTGGTCATGAGCGCCGATTCGAGCCGGCGCTCGAGGCGATGAAGACCCATCTGGACGCGGGCGATTTCGGTACGTTCATCCATATCGAGTGCAACTGGTCCCACAATAATTTCACCAAGGCCGTGGCGTCGGGCTGGCGCAAGGATGCCAAGCAGGCCCCGCTGGGCACGCTGACCGCACTCGGGGTGCACATCACCGACTATTTCCAGTCGATGGCCGGGCCGGTCGCCAAACTGCGCGCGACGACCGCCGACCGTTCGCCGCTTTTTCCCGGCAACGACATGGTCGCGGTGCAATTCACCTTCGAAAGCGGCGTGACGGGTTACATGTGCAACATCGCCACGACCCCCTTCCACAGCGCCATCAAGGTGTTCGGTGACAAGGGCTGGGGCGAGGCGCGTGAAAACTCGAACGTGGATATCCCCGAGCCCGCGACATTGACGACGCGCTGGCTCGATGAGGAGCTCACCATCCAGACCCATCAGACCCAGAACGTGGTCCGGGCGAATCTCGACCAGTGGGCCGACGCCGCACAGGGCAACGGAGAGTACCGCTTCACCCGCGATCACCTGCTCCACAATGTGGAGATATTGCAGGCCATCGTCCTGTCGGCCGAAACCGGAGACGAAGTCCCGGTCCGCTAGGGACATATCCATGACGGAGAACCCAAAACCCGATTTCGGCGATCTGCTGGCGGCGTTGCCCGATGCGTCGGGTGGCGAACAATTCGAAACGTTGCTGGAACGGCCCGGTCTGCGGATCGTCCGGATCGTTTCCGGCGGGCAGGCGACGCCGCCGGACGAGTGGTTCGATCAGGAAGAAGACGAATGGGTCGTGCTCCTGCGCGGTGCGGCGGGCCTCCTGATCGACGGCGAGGGCGATGCCCGGTCGCTCGCTCCCGGAGACTTTGCATTTCTCCCCGCCCATTGCCGAAATCGTGTCGAATGGACCGATCCCGACACGCCCACTGTCTGGCTGGCAATTCACATGGCGCCTGCCGCGGACTAGAGAGCGGGACGCGGTGCCCCATTCGGATGGTTGCGCACCCATAAGCGACAAGGGCAAAGTCTGGACAAGTTGGATAATGTGAAACCATGGCTCGATGAAATCCAAGCACGTCCGGCCATGCAGCGCGCTGTGGCCGTCTTCGACTGAAGAGAACAGGTCGCCCAGATAGAAATCCGAGGAGACAACAATGATCCGCGCCTATTCCTGGCCGACGCCGAACGGCCACAAGGTCCACATCATGCTGCACGAATGCGCGCTCGAGCATGAGGTCATCCCGGTGAATATCGGTGATGGCGATCAGTTCAAGCCCGAGTTCCTGGCGATCAGCCCGAACAACCGTATTCCCGCCATCGTCGACACGGACGGCCCCGACGGCAAGGAGATCTCGATTTTCGAGACCGGCGCCATCCTCTACTATCTCGCGCAGAAGACGGGAAAGTTCATGCCTGATCAGGCCGCCAACCCCCGGGGACATTTTGCGGTCATGGAGTGGCTGATGTGGCAGATGGGCGGTATCGGCCCGATGATGGGCCAGGCGAACCATTTCCGGCGCTATGCGCCCGACAGGATCGAGTATGCGACCAACCGCTACGCCAACGAGACCAAGCGCCTGTTCGGCGTGGCCGACACGCGGCTCGGCAAGACCCGTTATCTGGCCGGGGACGCGTACACGATCGCCGACATCGCAGCTTTCCCGTGGATGCGGAACTGGAAGGGCCAGGAAGTGCCGCTCGAGGAATACCCGAACACAAAACGCTGGCTCGAAGAAGTGGGCGCGCGACCGGCCGTAAAGTCGGGTCTCGACGTGCTCATCGAACATCGCAGTTCCGGCCCACCGCAAGGTAAGGCTTGGGACGTGATGTTCGGCAACGAGCAATTCAAGCGCCGATAAACCTACAATAACAAAAGAGGATCGATACGATGCCGACACGCCGCCAATTTCTGCTCGCCGGCGCTTTGGGTTTTGCCGCCACGCCGGTGCTGGCAGATTTCGGACATCCCGTGCACGCCCACGCCGCCAAAATCGAGGCACGGTTGAAAGTCTGGCGCGACCATGTCGAGGCGCAGCATGATTATCTGCTGAAGTCGCGCGAGAGCCATATCG
This sequence comes from Pseudomonadota bacterium, assembly GCA_027618305.1. Lineage (GTDB taxonomy): Bacteria > Pseudomonadota > Alphaproteobacteria > UBA6615 > UBA6615 > UBA8079. Next base: position 1,297 of record JAQCFD010000216.1, on the reverse strand, counting down.
TCCGCTGGCGCGAATGGAGCGGCAAGATCCCCAGCAAACCCGAGGCTGACCTCGTGGCGGGGGTCAACAAGCTCATCAACGAAGTGGTGCAATACAAAAGCGACTACGCCGTCCATGGGACCAGCGACTTCTGGGCGACGATCAGCGATACCCTCATCCATGGTGGCGACTGCGAGGATTATGCGCTCGCCAAGGCCACGACCCTGGCGTTCCATGGCTGGCCGGAAAACCGGAACCATCTGGTTGTCGGCATGCTGCATCACGGTGGCAAGTCCGTGGCCCACGCAGTTCTGGTGGCTGAGCGCAGCGACGGCAGCTTCTGGGTGCTCGACAATTTGGCGCATGGCGTGATTCCGGCGGCGCAGATGCACATGACGCCTCTCTATGGGGTCGACAGCGAGGGTGTCTGGCTGTTCGCTCGGTCGCGCGCAGGTTGACTGCCCCTCTGCGGGGGGCCGCATGCCGCTGATTCCTCTGCATGACGCGAACCCGCGTCTGTATATCCGGGCGCATTACGCGACCATCGCCCTCATTGCGATCAACACGCTGATTTTCGTCAGCCAGCTGGGGATCGGGGATGGTCAGCGCTTCGATGCGGTGGCGGGCTACGCCGTGGTGCCGGCGCGCTTCTTCGACGGGTTGGAGGTGCCGGCCGGTATCGCGGGTGTTTCGTCGCCGCTGACCCTCGTCACCTATCAGTTTCTTCACGCCGACTGGGCACATCTCGCCTTCAACATGCTGTTTCTCTGGGTGTTCGGGGACAATATCGAAGACGCGCTCGGCCATGTCCGGTTCGTCATATTCTTTCTCCTGTGCGGGGTCGCCGGCGGTTTGACCCAGTCCGTCATCGACCCGGAATCCGTGACCCCGGTGATCGGCGCGAGCGGGGCGATTTCCGGCGTGCTCGGCGGGTACCTCTTGCTGTATCCGCGCGCGCGGCTGCTGGTGCTGGCGTTCCTGATAATTCCCCTGCGCCTGCCTGCGTTGCTGGTGATCGGCACCTTCTTTGCGCAGGACTTGCTTTGGGGCCTGACCGATGCGCTGGCGGCCCTGGGCACCGCCGTGTGGGCGCATATCGGCGGGTTTATCGCCGGCGCGGTGCTGGTGGTGTTTCTCAAAAACCCTCGGGTACCGCTCTGGCACAAGCCGCCGAGCCCCTGGTGACCGGGGGTGGCATGATGGGGCGGGGTTAGAGCCCTTCGACGATCACGACATTCGAATCCGATGCAGATTGGCGGATTTCGATGAGGGGCGCATAGGCGTCACCGCCGTGAAAGGCACGAACGGCGGCCATATC
>JAQCFD010000215.1 GCA_027618305.1 Pseudomonadota bacterium | reverse complement strand
ATCTCTCGAAACAACCTCATAAGCCATTACACCGGAACACACTTTAGTCAAGAAACTTGCTGAACGCGTCGGTACGCAGACCTTTACCGACGCGCGCAACGATGTCAGGCTCTGCAGTATGTCCCGAAAATCTCTGCGGCCCCGCCCCCTAATTAGGGACAGTCCGGGGAACAACTGTTAAAACGAGCCAAATTCCTCATTCAGAGCGTCAGAAGCGAATCCGGCATGAACGATTTCACCCAGAAATCCAGTTTCACCTACGAAGATCTCATCCAGTGCGGACATGGCCAGCTGTTCGGCCCGGGCAATGCGCAATTGCCTTTGCCGCCGATGCTCATGTTCGATCGCATCACCGAGATCTCGGTCGATGGCGGCGCCCATGGCAAAGGGCTGATCACCGCCGAACTGGATATCAAGCCGGACCTCTGGTTCTACGACTGCCATTTCGAGGGCGACCCGATCATGCCAGGCTGCCTGGGCCTCGATGCGCTCTGGCAGATGCTCGGCTTCTTCCTCGGCTGGCAGGGCCTGCCGGGACCGGGCCGCGCACTGGGTGTCGGCGAGGTCAAATTCGCCGGCGAAGTGAAGCCCGGGGCAACGCTTCTGCGCTACCAGATCGACGTCAAGAAGGTGATCAAGCGCGGGGTGGCGCTGGCCATCGCCGACGGCCTGGCGGAGCTCGACGGCGAAACCGTCTACACCACCGCCGGTCTCAAGGTCGGACTGTTCCCGCCGAGCAAGGAGTAAGCGCATGAGCAACAACGGATTGCGCCCCAGTGGTCTGCGCAGAGTCGCTGTTACAGGGCTAGGCATCGTCTCGCCGATCGGCGCCAACGCCGCCGAAGTCACCGAGAGCCTGAAGGCCGGCCGGTCGGGCATCGTCCATTCCGACGTCTATGCCGAGATGGGCTTCCGCTCCCATGTGCATGGCGCGCCGAATGTGAATTTCGACGATCACATCGACCGCAAGCTGCGCCGCTTCATGGGTGACGGCGCGGCCTACAACTACATCGCCATGGCCGAGGCCATCGCCGATTCCGGCCTGACCGACGCCGACATGCATGACGAACGCACCGGCGTGGTCATGGGCTCGGGCGGGCCGTCCACATCGGCCATGGTCGAGGCGGCCGACACCGCGCGCGAAAAGAGCCCGAAGCGGGTCGGGCCCTATGCGGTGCCCAAGGCCATGTGCTCCACCCTGTCCGCCAACATGTCCACCGCCTTCAAGACGCGGGGCCTCAGCTACTCCATCAGTTCTGCCTGCTCGACCAGCGCCCATTGCATCGGCAACGGCAGCGAGCTCATCCAGATGGGCAAGCAGGACATCGTGTTCGCCGGCGGTGCGGAAGAGCTCCACTGGTCCCTCACCGTGCTGTTCGACGCGATGGGCGCCTTGTCCTCAAAGTACAACGACACGCCCGAGCGCGCCTCGCGTCCCTACGACGTCAATCGCGACGGCTTCGTGATTGCCGGCGGGGCCGGTGTGGTCGTGCTCGAAGAGATGGAACGCGCCAAGGCGCGCGGCGCCAAGATCTACGGCGAACTCGTCGGCTACGGCGCCACATCCGACGGCGTGGACATGGTCGCCCCTTCGGGCGAGGGTGCGGTGCGCTGCATGCGTATGGCGACCGCCGGGCTGGGCAACGTGACCGTCGACTACATCAACGCCCACGGCACCTCGACCCCGGTCGGCGACATGATCGAGCTGGCCGCCATCAACGAGGTCTTCGGCACGCAACGCCCGCATGTGGCCTCGACGAAATCCCTCACCGGACACTCCCAGGGCGCGACCGGCGCCCATGAGGCAATCTACTCGCTGTTGATGATGGAGCACGACTTCATCGCCGCATCGGCCAACATCGAGGAACTCGACCCCGCCGCCGGCGATGCGGCCATTGTCACCGAGCGAATCGACAATGCCGGGCTCAACTGCGTGATGTCGAACAGCTTCGGCTTCGGCGGCACTAACGCCACCCTCACCTTCCAGCGACACGAGGGCTGAGACCATGGCTGACGCACACGCACCCACACCCGAACCGACCCCCGCAACCCTGAAACAGGCTGAGAGCATGGACGGACAACCCGCCACCGGAAGCCTGATGGCCGGCAAGCGCGGCATCATCATGGGGGTCGCCAACGACCATTCCATCGCCTGGGGAATCGCCCGCGCGGTCGCCGCCCAGGGCGCGGATCTGGCCTTCACCTATCAGTCCGACAGCTTCGCGCGCCGGGTCGGACCGCTGGCGGAATCGGTCGATGCCGCCGCCATGGTCCAGTGCGACGCGTCGGACACCGCAAGCCTCGATAAGGCGTTCAACGCGATCTCCGACACCTGGGACAGCATCGATTTCGTCGTCCACGCCATCGCCTACTCCGACAAGGAGGAGCTCAAGGGGCGTTACGTCAACACGAGCCAGGAAAACTTCCTGCAAACCATGAACATCTCCTGCTACTCGTTCACGGCGGTGGCCCAGCGCGCTGCGGCGCTGATGACCGACAGCGGATCGCTGCTGACCCTCACCTATCATGGCGCCCAGGCGGTTATGCCGAACTACAATGTCATGGGGGTCGCCAAGGCCGCCCTCGAGGCCTCGGTGCGGTACCTCGCCTCCGACCTCGGCCCCGACGGGCTGCGCGTCAACGCGATCTCGGCCGGCCCCATGCGCACCCTGGCCGGCTCCGCGGTCGGCTCCGCCCGGCAGGTCTATAACTACAACCGCGAGACCGCCCCCCTGCGACGCAATGTCGTCCTCGACGATGTCGGCGGTGCCGGCCTGTATCTGCTGTCGGACCTGTCGAAGGCGGTGACCGGCGAGATTCACTATGTGGATTGCGGCTTCAACACCGTCGGTATGCCCGACCCGGCGGCGGCCAACGGCGACTAGCGATCCGGCGCCGCAGCCATATAAGCGCTATTTTTGAGAATCCCGGGCTGTTCCAATCCGCTCCAGCCGTGTAGCCTTCCATGATCTGCGGTCCTCCGAATTCTGCCTTTCAGCGCGGGACGGAGCGCAGGGGGGAAAGAGAAACCATTGCGGAATTCAACATGACAGATATCCAGTATCTGGCGCCGACCTCGCTCGATGATGCGATCAGCGCCTACGCCGCGGCCAATGGCGCGGGCCGAATCCTGGCCGGCGGTACCGACCTCCTGGTCCAGATGCAGGCCGGCATGGTCGAACCCGGGTTGATCGTCGACATCAAGAATATCGCCGACGTCACGGGCATCGAGGAGACCGCCGACGGCGGTTTCGTCGTGGGCGCCGCCGTATCGGGCGCGGTACTTGAGAAACATTCGGGCTTCGCCAAGGCCTGGCCCGGCGTGCTGGAGGGGCTGAATCTCATCGGTTCCACCCAGATCCAGGGCCGCGCTTCACTTGGCGGCAACCTGTGCAACGGCTCACCGGCCGCCGACAGCGTGCCGGCCATGGTCGCCGCCGGCGCCATCCTCACGGTGCAGGGCCCCAACGGGCGCCGCGCAATCGAGATCGAGGACGTGCCCACGGGCCCGGGCAAGACCAGCCTGAAGCCCGGCGAGATCGCCGTCAGCTTTATGTTTGCGCCACGCCCGGCGGGCGCGAGCGACGCCTATCTGCGGATGATCCCGCGCACCGAGATGGACATCGCGGTGGTGGGCTGCGGCGTAAACCTGACCCTCGAAAATGGCATCTGCACCGCTGCGCGTGTCAGCCTCGGCGCCGTCGCGCCGACAGTGCTGCTCGTAGAGGCCGCCGCCAAGGCGCTGATCGGCTCGAAACTGGACGACGCCGCACTCGACGCGGCAGCAGCGGCCTGCAGTGCTGCCTGCAAACCGATCGACGACAAGCGCGGCACGATCGCATACCGCACCCGGGTCGCCGGGGTACTCCTGAAGCGCACGGCCGGCATTGCCGCCGAACGCGCCACCCAATCCTAGGGGCCTGAACCATGGCAAAACTTCATATTTCCACCACTATCAACGGCGAGCCGGAGGAATTCCTCTGCACGGCCGACGAGACGATGCTCGACGTGCTGCGCAACCAGCTCGACCTGACCGGCGCCAAGGAGGGCTGCGGCTCGGGCGACTGCGGCGCCTGCTCGATCACGCTCGACGGGACGCTCGTCTGTTCCTGCCTGATGCTGGCCGCCGAGGCCGAAGGCAAGCAGATCACCACCATCGAGGGGATGGCCAACGGCGAGACCCTGCACCCCCTGCAGCAGAAATTCCTCGAGGAAGCCGCACTGCAATGCGGCATCTGCACGCCGGGCATGCTTGTCGCGGCCAAGGCGCTGCTTGATGAGAATCCGGACCCGAGCGAGACCGAAGTCCGGTTCTGGCTCGCCGGCAACCTGTGCCGGTGCACCGGGTATGACAAGATTGTCCGCGCGGTGCTCGACACCGCCGCCGACATGCGGGAGGCAAGCTAATGAGCGGTTCAAACGACAACCACTGGATCGGCAAGAACACGGTCCGCCCCGACGGCGCCGACAAGGTGACCGGACGCGCGGCCTTCGCCGCCGACACAAGCATGCCCGGCATGATCTGGGGCAAGGTGCTTCGCAGCCCCCACGCCCACGCTATCATCAAGGGCATCGACACCTCGAAGGCCGCGGCCCTGCCCGGCGTGAAGGCGGTGATGACCGCCGCCGATATCGTCGACTTCCCGGTGGACACGCCGTTCCCGCTCGGCATTCAGGACATGCGCTGGATGTGCCGCAACGTGATGGCGCGCGAGAAGGCCCTGTTCCACGGCCACCCGGTCGCCGCGGTCGCGGCGATGACCGAGGCCATCGCGGCCGAGGCCTGCAAGCTGATCGAGGTCGACTACGAGGTGTTGCCGCACGCGATCGAGCTCGACGACGCGCTCGCCGACGACGCGCCCATCCTGCACGACTGGATGGAGTTCAACGGCAAGCCCTCGAACATCGCGGGCACCATCGAGCATACCAAGGGCGACGTCGAGGCCGGCTTCGCCGAGGCCGATGTCGTCATCGAGCGGGACTTCACGACCCGGCCGGTGCACCAGGGCTATATCGAGCCCCATGCCTGCCTGGTCAGCGTCGCGGCCGACAACAAGACCACCATCTGGTCGTCGAGCCAGGGCCAGTTCATGGTCCGCGCCATGACCGCCCTGCTCACGGGCCTGAGCCAGAGCGACATCCGCGCGATCCCCGCCGAAATCGGCGGCGGCTTCGGCGGCAAGACCATCATCTATCTCGAGCCGCTGGCGACCATCCTGTCGAAGAAGTCCGGCCGGCCGGTGAAGATGACCATGACCCGCGAGGAGGTCATGCGCGCGTCGGGCCCGACCTCGGGTTCCAAGTCCACGATCAAGATCGGCGTCAAGAAGGACGGCACGATCACCGCGGCCGAGGGCCTCTACTGGCTGCAGGCGGGCGGATTGCCCGGCGCGCCCGTGCGCGGCGCGGTCGGCTGCGCGCTGGCACCCTACGACATTCCGAACGGTCACACGCTGGGCTACGATGTGGTCTGCAACCGCTCCAAGGTCGCGGCCTACCGCGCCCCGGGCGCGCCGATCGGCGCCTTCGGGGTCGAGTGCGTGCTCGACGAGCTGGCCGAGGAGATCGGCATGGACCCCCTGGACCTGCGGCTCAAGAACGCCGCGCGGGAAGGCACCCAGGCCGTCCACGGACCGACGTATCCGGTCATGGGCTACGTCGAATCCCTCGAATCCGCGAAGGTGCACGAGCACTACAACGCGCCGCTGGGCCCCAACCAGGGTCGCGGCGTGGCCAG
>JAQCFD010000214.1 GCA_027618305.1 Pseudomonadota bacterium | reverse complement strand
AGAATATTGCGGCTGCGCCAACTATCAGGCTGCCAGTTTTTCGACATTTCGCTATCCGGCCCGGCGCCGTGAAACGCCCGGTCCGTCCATCTTCTTGTTCTACCAGGTCACGCTATCGCGCGGGCCCTGCCTATAGGCTGTCGGGGACGCGAAGGCCAGCAAAAATCGCACGAATTCAACGCGCTATCAATTGGTCCCGGCCTACTCCGCGGCCTCGGCGACCGGCTCGCGCATGGTCACGAACTCCTCGGCGGCAGTCGGGTGGATGCCGATCGTCGAATCGAACACCGCCTTTGTCGCGCCCGCTTTCAGCGCGATGCCGATGCCCTGAATGATCTCACCGGCATCCGGGCCCACCATATGCACGCCGACGACCCGGTCGCTTTTCTTGTCGACGATCATCTTCATAAACGTCTGCTCGGCGCGGCCCGAAAGCGTGTTTTTGAGCGCCCGGAAGCTGCTCTTGAAGATCAACACCTCGCCATATTCTTCGCGGGCTTCGGCTTCGGACAGCCCGACCGTGCCGATCGGCGGCTGGCTGAACACGGCGGTCGGAATATAGGAATAATCCACCGTCGTCGGCGTGTCGTTGTACAGCGTCTTGGCCAGCGCCGTGCCCTCGGCCAGCGCCACCGGCGTCAGCTGGAAGCGGTCAATGATATCGCCGATGGCATAGATCGACGGCACAGACGTCTGGAAATGGTCGTCCACGACCACCGCGCCATTCTCCTTGAGCTCGACGCCCGCCTCCTCGAGACCAAGCCCGGTTACCTTGGGTTTCCGGCCAATGGCGGACATCACGCAATCGGTGTCGATCGCGCTGCCGTCGGACAGATGGACGCGATACCCGGCGTCGGTCTTCTCGACCTTTTCGAACGTCGTTTTGAACTTCAGGTTGATGCCCTGCGATTCCATCTCCGCCTTGAGATGGGCGCGGATATCATCGTCGAAGCCGCGCATGAACATTTCGCCGCGATAAACCAGCGTCACCTCGGCGCCCAGGCCGTTGAAGATACCGGCGAATTCCACGGCGATATAGCCGCCCCCCTCGATCACCACATGCTGGGGGAATTCGTCGAGATAGAAAGCCTCGTTCGAGGTGATGACATGCTCGCCGCCCTCGTATGACTGATCCGTCGGCCAGCTGCCCGCGGCCACCAGAATACGCTCGGCGGTATAGGTCTTGTCGCCGACGGCCACGGTGTGGGCATCGACGACCGTCGCGCGACCGTTGATCACGGTGCAGCCGGAATTCTCCAGCAGCCGCTGATAGATGCCGTTCAGCCGCGAGATTTCCTTGTCCTTGTTCTCGACCAGGGTCCGCCAGTTGTGGGCGCGCGGCCCGACGGTCCAGCCGAAGCCCGCCGCATCCTCGAAATCTGCATGATAATGGGCGGCATAGACGAACAGCTTCTTCGGGATACAGCCCACATTCACGCAGGTGCCGCCCATGTGCAGGTCTTCCGCGACCGCCACACTTGCGCCAAATCCGGCGGAAAATCGGGCCGCGCGTACGCCGCCGGAACCGGCACCAATGACAAACAGATCGTAATCGAAATCGCTCACGGGGCTTCTCTCTGTGCGTTGTATCCGGACGTTACTTAGCGTGCAGGCGCGCAAAAGCAAACGCCCGAACGGTCACAGCAGTTTGCGCGGGAAGTGGGAAGAGCTACCATTGGCGCCATCTGTGGGACGCGACATGTGCCCCAGGCCACGCCGCCGCCTGCCAGGACGCCACCTTGACCGAGATCATCGTCATCTACCTCGCCGCAGGCGTGTTCTCCGGCTTCGTGTCGGGCCTGTTCGGGGTCGGCGGAGCCTTCGCGCTGGCACCGGCGTTGATCATCACGCTGACGATTCAGGGCGTCGCCGACGTCCACATCATGCATCTGACGATCGCCACGTCGCTGGCGACCCAGGTGATCACGGCGATCCTGACCACCTATCTGCGCCACCGCGCGGGCGACCTGCTGCTGCCCCTGATCTGGCGGCTCGCGCCGTTCGTGGCCGTCGGCGCGCTGATCGGGGCGGCCATCGGCGATGCGCTGCCGGGGATCGTGCTCAAGCTCATGTTCATCGGCTTCGTCGCGATCTCGATCGCCCGGGCGCTGATCCTGCAGCACCGCCGGATCGCCGTGGGGACCAACCGTGACCCGTCGGTCGCGCGCGGGCCCGCCGTCTGGTTCTTCGCGACCCTGTCGGGGATGTCGGGCGGCGTGCTCGGCCCCGGCCCCGCGATCCTGCTGGCCCCGCAGCTGCGCCGCCTGGACTTCGCGATGCCGGTGATCGCGGCCGCCAATGCGTTCCTCGCTGGGCTGGTCGGCGTCATGGCGGTGGGCGGGTATATCGTCGGCGGCCTGAACGAGATCGGCCTGCCCGCCCACAGCCTCGGCTATCTCTTCCTGCCCGGCTTTGCCGCGCTAACCCTGGGAGCGCTGGCGGGTTCACCCATGGGCATCCGCTTCTCCCACCGGGTCCATGACCGGACCCAGGCCTGGCTGTTCATCGGCTACCTGTCGATCGTTCTGATTATCATGGTCTCCCATACGATCTGAGCATGGCTTCGGCATTGCCAACGGCTACACCGCCCCACTATGAAAAACTGCAACGGGGGCATGTGTGCTTTACGAGATCATCCTTATCTACATTGCCTCCGGCGTGTTCGCAGGAGTCGTTGCCGCCATGTTCGGCGTCGGCGGCGGGTTTGCCGTGGCGCCACTCCTTCTCCTCGCGCTGACATTTCAGGACATCGGCGGCGACCACACCATGCATCTGACGGTCGGCACGACCCAGGCCGTCATCTTCATCACGGCGAGCTTCAGCGCGATCCTGCGCTGGCGGGCTGGCGACACGAACTGGCGGCTCGTCGCGCGGTTTTTCCCGCTGGTCGCCATCGGCGCGGTCATCGGCGCCACGCTTGGTGACGCCATGCCCGGCACACTGCTCAAGGCGATCTTCATCTTCTTCATCGCGCTGACCATCCTGCGGGGGCTGTTTTCCAAACGCATCCCCGATCTCCAAACCGGCCGCGACCTGACCGGCGTGCGCGGCCCGGAATACTGGATATCGGGCAGCCTCGCCGGGCTGCTGGGTTCGCTGATGGGCCCCGGCCCCGCCGTCCTGGTGGCACCCTTCCTGCGCAAGCTGAAATTCTCCATGGCCAGCACCGTGGCCACCTGTTCGACGCTGGCGGCCTGCCTCGGCCTGTTCGCGGGCGGCGCGTATATCGTCGGCGGGTTCAACGAGCCGGACCTGCCCGCCTGGAGCTTCGGTTATGTCTATCTGCCGGCCTTCGTGGGTCTCGCGGGGGGCGGGCTGGCCGGCGCGCCATTCGGCCTGTTCCTGTCACGGCGGCTCGACGACCATCTGCAGTCCCGCCTTTATCTGGTCTATCTTGCCGCGGTGCTTATCGTCATGCTGCTGCACGGTCGCACCGGCTGAACGGGCAGCCGACGGGGGACAGCGTGCTTTACGAAATCATCCTGATCTATTGCGCCACAGGCGCGCTCGCCGGGTTCGTCTCGGGCATGTTCGGCGTGGGTGGCGCCTTCACCATGGCGCCCATCCTGATCATCGGCCTGCCCCTCCAGGGCGTGCCGGACCATCATGTGATGCATCTGTCGGTGGGGACGTCACTGGCGGTGATGTTCACGACCTCGGCCTATGTGGCGATCCTGCGTTACCGGATCGGCGACCTGCAGCTGCCCCTGACCTTCCGCTTCGTGCCCTATATCGTTGTCGGCGCGGTGGCGGGCTCCCTGTTCGGCGACCTGCTGCCGGGTGACGTGCTGAAGATCATCTTCATGGGCTTCCTGGTTCTCACGATCGTCCGCGGCGTCTTCTACAAGGGTCACGAGACGGTCGAGGGCGGCGGCGACCTCCAGAATGTGCGCGGCCCCGGCCTGTGGTCCCACGGGGTGCTGACCGGGATCACCGGCTCCCTGCTCGGCCCCGGCCCGGCGATCATCATCGGGCCCTATCTGCGCAAGCGCCGCTATTCGATGGCGATGGTCGCGGCGAGCGCGTCGGCGCTGGCCGGGCTGCTCGGCCTGTCGGCGACCGGCGGCTATGTCTATGGCGGGGCGAGATCGGCCTGCCGGACTTCTCGCTGGGATATCTCTACCTGCCCGCCGCGGCGGGGCTCGCCGGCGGGGCGCTGATCGGCTCGCCGTTCGGCATTCGCGCCTCGCACTGGATCCCGGACCTGCTGGTCCACCGGATGTTCGTCGGCTACGTAGCGTTCATTCTCGCCGTGATGTTGATCTGGGGCCGTTAGGCCGGAACTTCGAACCCCGTGGCCAGAACGGCCGCGCTGTCGCGCAGGATCGGGATGCCCCGCAAGGTCGGATAGACCACCCCGCGCTCGGGTGAATGATAGACCCGGTCCGTCGGGTCATATTGCAGCGTCGTGCGGGACAACGGATCGACAAACGCCGGCGCATTCGCCAGCGTCGAGCCCGGTTTCCGGACCACCGTCACCGCGGTCCGATTGAGCGGGTTGTAGTTCACTTGTGTGAAGTGATGCGCCACCACCGACGCACCCAGGGCGTGACAATGGTCAGCAAGATCGCGGACATAACCATGCCGCTCCATGTTTTTCTGCTGGGCCTCATCACCCAGCTCATAGGACGGCTCGAACAACAGCAGGCCGCGGCGTGAAATTCGCAGCAGCTCGCCGAGAAGCTCGGCCTCGCGTCCGTGATTCGGCTCGAGCGCATGGGAGGTCATCACCACGTCGATGCTGTTATCCGGCAACGGGATTCCCGACATCTCACCGACGAAGACCTGGGTCCGCCGCGCGCAATCTTCATCCACCACGGACCGGAAATGACCCAGGCCCACATGGACCCGGCTCCACGACAGATCAAAACCGAACAAGCCCGGCACCCCCTCGAGTTTTCCGAACAACAGCGCGGTGTTGGTCAGCTCGCCGCAGCCCGCATCGAGCAGGCTTTCGCAATCGGGAAAATGGGTGTCGAGGAGCGCCGCCTGCTCATCGGTATAGGCGTGGTAATAGTCGGGTTCGCTGGCGTGGTTGCGGATGTACTGGCCCGCCTGCAGATCATAGGCGATCTCGATCGCCTCGGGCGAGTTGTCGCCCGACCCGGTGCTGGCCCTGTAGGCCTGCATGATGTTTTGGCCGCGACGGTAAGCGTCGCGCAGAGCCGGAATATCGACGGAAGCCGTCATGGGAACTCAATCGCTGTGAACGGTTGTAGCTCTCCGGTTATCGGCCGTTATGGTTAAGAAACCCCCAAGATCGCATCGGCTGTCACCGGAACACCCATAGCGAGGACCCGACGAGCGCCTACTCTACCGTGATGGACTTTGTTCCAACGTACGGGTTTCAAGTGAGTTTAATCCTCTGTCACTGAAGTTTTTTTTTAATCCATCATGCTTCGATGAGAACGAACCTGAGACGGAGTGTGTGTCGATACCCTCGAGAACCTCATACCCCTTCGACTTCTGAGATGGGTCTAGGTACTCAAGTTGGTCACCGACAATTGGGAATTTGAACTTCACATCTATGCGGTGGTTCACCCCATCTGGTTCAAGGTGGACGATCAATTGATCAACCACTCCCTCGATGTACTCCTTCCGATCCTCTGGTGAGAGGTGGTCTACGTCGTCGTACATCTCATGAAACTTACCAACCCAGTCGATCCATCGTTTCTGACTGATTGTTTCCTGTACTCGCAAACGAACCTGTTCCAGTTCCCCCCTCGAGGACTCTATGATCCACCCCCATTGAATTGGTCCACCGTGTATTTTAGCGAACGGAGGATCAAGGATGGCAACGAAG
>JAQCFD010000213.1 GCA_027618305.1 Pseudomonadota bacterium | reverse complement strand
CCCGCCGATTTCGGCGGGCCCTTCGCTGTTTTTCTATTGGCCTGTGCCGACGTGGCGGGGGTTTACGCCGCCTTCTTTTGATGGTCGAGCGTAGGTGGGGTGTCCGCACTGGCGATTTCGATCTTCCGCGGCTTCAGGGCCTCGGGCACTTCGCGCTTCAGATCGATCACCAACAGCCCGTTGACCAGGTCGGCCTTGGACACGTTGACATGCTCGGCAAGGTCAAACCGGCGCTCGAAGGCGCGCGTGGCAATGCCGCGATGGAGGAATGTGTCCTCGCTGTCGGTCTTGCTCTGTTCGCCCTTCACGACCAGGGAGTTGTTGGCCTGGGTGATGTCGATATCGTTGGTGCCGAAGCCCGCAACCGCCATGGTTACGCGATATTCGTCTTCCGCCAGCTTTTCGATGTTGTAGGGGGGGTAGGTCGGCGCTTCGCTGTTGAAGGCCGAATCCAAAAGATGTCCAACGCGGTCAAAACCGACCGATGAACGGAACAATGGGGTCAAATCGAGATTGTAGGTACGCATTTCACTTGTCCTCCTTCGAGAGCAACTGTGACATCGGCAATCCCGCAACAGGCCGGGAAGCGCCGGGTGGACGTGGTCTGGAACCCAATTTTGGCGTTCCCCGCGATAGTCTCGATATACGTGGATGTTTTTCCGGTTCAAGGGCCGAGAAATGCGTGGTTTCGCCGCCGGAATCAAAACGGGCGCTGCAACTGCAACGCCCGGGAAACACTCGAATATTCCGGAGTTTGGTTCAGCCGTTTTCGGGTTCAGCTCCGCCGAGGCCAAAGCCTTCATAGCGCTTGTTGAACTTCGCGACCTGACCGCCCGTATCGACGAGGCGATGTTGGCCGGTCCACGCCGGGTGGGTCTTCGGGTCGATGTCCAGACGCAGCGTCTCGCCCGGCTCGCCATAGGTCGAACGGGTTATGAATTCGCTGCCGTCGGTCATAACGACGGTGATCTCATGATACTCAGGATGAATGTCTTTTTTCATCTCATGCTCTCTGGGCTCGGAAGGCCGTGGTTATAGCCAAGCCCGCCCTCGACTGCAAGAGGAGAGACCATCCGTCATCCGGGTGTATCGCCAAACATAGTTTCGATAGATGCGAAGGCGTTTCTTGGCGGGGTTTACCGGGCCTGCTAAACCCTGTTCCCAAGATGGCGATGACACCACGATCCAGCCGGGGGCTCGACGAGAGCGAGACCCAGCCGCCCAAGCGCAGCCTGCGCGAACTCCGCAGGCTCGGCGGCTTCCTGCGACCCTACCGCCTGGCGATCGTCGCGGCCGTTTTTGCCCTGACGATTGCAGCCGCGACGGTGCTGGTGATCGGCCAGGGCTTGCGTCGGCTGGTTGATGACGGGTTCGCCGCAGGCAATACCGGATTGCTGGATGACGCACTGGTCGCGCTGCTGCTGGTGGTTGTGGTGCTCGCCGGCGCGACCTATGCACGTTTTTTCCTCGTGTCATGGATCGGCGAACGGGTCATGGCCGATCTGCGCAAGGCGGTTTTCGATCACACGCTGAGGCTCGATCCGGCCTACTACGAGACCATGCGGATCGGCGAGGTGATGTCGCGGCTCACTGCCGATACCACCCTGATCCAGGCTGTCGTTGGCACCTCGGCATCGATGGCGTTGCGCAATGTTCTGCTGGTCACCGGCGGGCTCGTGATGCTTGGTATCACCAGTCCGCGGCTCACGCTTCTGGTCCTGGTCGTGGTGCCGCTGGTGCTGGTGCCCATTCTCGTCTTCGGCCGTCAGGTGCGCCGCCTCAGCCGGGAGAGCCTCGACCGTCTGGCCGACGTCAGCGCGTATGTCGATGAATCGATTTCCAATATCCGCACGGTCCAGGCCTTCGGGCATGAAAGCCTCGACAGGACGCGCTTCTCCGATCGGGTGGAAGATACATTTGCGACATCCGTGCGGCGCATCCGCGCCCGCGCCCTGCTGACAGCCATCGTTATTCTGCTCATCTTCGGCGCCATCGGAATCATCCTCTGGATCGGCGGCCGCGATGTCATCTCCGGGCGATTGAGCGCCGGTGACCTGTCGGCGTTCGTTTTTTATTCCGTGATTGTCGCCAGCTCGGTTGGCGCAATTTCCGAGGTGATTGGCGAGTTGCAACGCGCGGCCGGTGCGACCGAGCGGTTGTTCGAGCTGATGGACGTCACGCCTGCGATCGTCGCGCCGGCCGACCCGAAATCCCTGCCGGACCGCGCCTCGGCGCGAATCACCCTGGACGCGGTGACCTTTCGATATCCCTCGCGGCCCGATAATCCGGCGCTTGTGGACTTCTCCCTCGATGTGGCGCCGGGCGAAACGGTGGCGCTGGTCGGCCCGTCGGGTGCGGGCAAGACCACGGTCTTCCAGCTGCTGTTGCGCTTCTACGATCCGAATGCGGGGCGATTGAGCTTCGATGGGATCGATCTGCGTGATCTGGTGCCCGAGGAACTGCGCCGCCATGTCGGTCTGGTGCCGCAGGAGCCGGTGATCTTCTCGGCCGATGCGTGGGAAAATATTCGCTACGGTCGGCCGGGTGCGAGCGATGATGAGGTGCGGGTCGCCGCGGACGCTGCCTCTGCGCTTGAGTTCATTGAGGCGTTACCGGACGGCTTCGACACATTCCTGGGGGAAAAGGGCGTGCGTCTGTCGGGCGGACAGCGCCAGCGTGTGGCCATTGCCAGGGCGATCCTGCGGGACCCGGAACTGTTGTTGCTCGACGAGGCGACCAGCGCGCTGGATGCCGAGTCGGAACGCGCTGTGCAATCCGCGATGACCGGGCTGATGCAGAACCGCACGACATTGGTCATCGCCCACCGCCTGGCGACCGTCATCGCCGCTGACCGCATCGTCGTGATCGACGAGGGTCGGATTGTCGCCGAAGGCACCCATCAGGAACTGATGGGTCAGGGCGGGCTCTATGCGCGCCTGGCCGAACTCCAGTTTGACATCAAGAATGCGCCCGCCGCCGCTCAGTAGATAACCAGGGTGCCAGGTTCAGCGCTGGTCGAGCTTGAACTCGATCCGCCGGTTGCGCCGATAGGAAATCTCGTCCTGCCCGGCATCGATTGGCTGGAACTGACCAAACCCGGCCGCCACAAGGTTTTCCGGCGGAATCCCTGAATGCACCAGGAATTTTACGACCGAAATGGCACGCGCTGATGCGAGCTCCCAGTTGGACGGGAACCGCGCCGTGCTGATCGGGCGTTCGTCCGTGTGCCCGTCGACCCGCAGGATCCAGTCGATGTCATTGGGTATTTCCGAGGCGATCTGGACCAGCGTTTGCGCCAGTTGCTGCAATTGCACTTCGCCCTGCGGATTCAGGACGGCCTCGCCGGACCCGAACAGGACCTCGGACTGGAAGACGAACCGGTCTCCGACGATCCGAATGTCCGTCCTGTTGCCCAGCACCTGGCGCAGGCGGCCGAAGAATTCGGACCGATAACGCGCGAGTTCCTGCACCTTGGTCGCGAGCGCCTCGTTCAGCCGTTTCCCCAGATTGACGATCTGGATGTTCTGATCCTTGTTTTTCGCCTCTGAGGCTTCGAGCGCCTCGTTGAGTGCGGCAAGCTGGTTGCGCAGCGCGGCAAGCTGTTGGTTGAGCAGGGCTACCTGGTCCTGTGCCTGCCGCGAAATTTCGCTTTGCTCGAGGAAGGATGTTTCGGCGGTCTCGGCGCGCTGTGTGATCTCGGCCAGACGCGCTTCGCGGATCTCGACATCGGCTTCGAGCCGGGCCAGATCGCGGCGTTGCGCCTCGAGTGTCTCCTGGTTGGCGCCCACCTGCGCGCGCAAGGCCTCCAATTCCACCGTATTCTCCTGCCGGGCCGATTTGAGCAGGCTTTCCATGAACGACAGGCGGCTGGTGAGTGAATCACGATCGGAAATTGAGTTCTGGAGCTGGGCTGAGAGCTGGGACACGGAGAGCCGCAGCTCCGTGTTGGCCGAACGCTCCAGATCGAGCATGCGGGCCAGCTCATCGACCTGGCGGTTCAGCTTTGACAGCGCGTCATCGCGGCCGGACAGCGCGTCCGACAAAAAGAACTGCGCAAGCGCGAACACCATGATCAGGAACACCACCACTACCAGCAGCGCGGCGAGTGCATCAACGAATCCGGGCCAGTAGTTGATGGCCGATTGACGTCGTCGAGAGGAAGAGCCGGGCACCGGTGATTCCGCTAGCGGCCGTCGTCTTCGGCAAGCGCGGCGATGGTGCGCGCGAGAAGCCGAATTTCAGAGCGGATTTCCTGGACGATCTGGTTTCGCCCGTTCACCTGATCTTCGAGCATACGCGCCAGGTAACCGTCGATATTTCGAATATGGGTCCGCGTCACATCATCGAAGTCTTCGCTGTGACGCGGTTCGGCCAGGCGTTGCAGCACGGGCCGAAGCTCGGCCTGATTTTCCGCCAGTCGGACCATCAATTCCTGCTCGGTCCGCATTTGGTCGGTCATGGTCGACAAACGTTCGGTGAGCATCTGGAGGCTTTGGTCGCCGTGGCTGCGCGAGGTCTCGGCCTGCGCCACCGTGCGTTGCAGGTTGTCGAGGGAGTCCGCCGTCGTCTCCAGCAGTGCCTGAATGTAGGCCGGGACCGATTGATCAC
Source organism: Pseudomonadota bacterium (assembly GCA_027618305.1). Taxonomy (GTDB): domain Bacteria; phylum Pseudomonadota; class Alphaproteobacteria; order UBA6615; family UBA6615; genus UBA8079. The sequence continues at coordinate 1,212 of JAQCFD010000213.1, read as the reverse complement.
CGTCGCCACCCCCCAGGGGGCCGCCGCTGGAGACCCGTGTGGCGCTGCTCAGCCAATCCTCCAGATCGTTGTAGAACCTGTTCTGGGCGGCGCCGGCCTGCAGATCGAGGAACCCGAGGAGGAGGGAGCCGGCCAGACCAAACAGGGATGAGCTGAATGCCGTTCCCATGCCCGACAGGGGCGCTTCCAGCCCGCTCTTCAGGTCGCCGAATATCTGCGTGGAATCGCCGCCGTTGACCTGGAGACCGGAGATGACGTCCGCGACGGAGCCGACCGTCTGGAGGAGGCCCCAGAATGTACCGAGAAGACCAAGGAAGATCAGGAGACCGATCATGTAGCGCGAGATGTCGCGCGATTCATCGAGCCGTGCGCTGATCCCGTCGAGGATCGAGCGAAGAGATGTTGTGCTCAGCCGCAACTGGCCCTGGCGGTCGCCGATCATGGCCGCCATCGGCGCCAGCAGATGCGGCGGGTCGGCCACCGAGACGCCGGGCCGCAAACTGCGGTAGCTCTCGATCCAGCGGACCTCAATATTAAGCATCAGGACCTGCCGGAACACGAAGAGCAGGCCGAAGAGCAAGACCAGGATGATGACCCCGTTGATCGCAGGGTTCGCGAGGAACGCTTCGAACAGAGGCTGGTAAAGGACACCCGCCACGGCAAAGGCGAGCGCCAGAAATATTCCCATGCGGGTGAGGTAAGTGCGCGGGTTGGTCATGGCTTCTCTGCCCGGTTGCACATGCGGCTATTGATGTTCGCCACGTACTTTCTTGTCACGACGCCGCACCGGAAGATGACCTGCCGTGAGACGTCATGACGGTGCCACATCTATGTGACGACTTTAGGGCGAAGGGAGTGAGTCCCGCTATCGTCGTACAACGATGGCATCGACCCGGTCGGCCGGTCCACCTTCAGCCTTAACGCCGAGGGCGCGAACATCCATGCGGGTGCTGCGCACGCCCTCGTCGATCAAATGCGAGCGGACCTTGAGGGCGCGTGAAAGGGACAGTCGGCGCGCGTCGGGTGCTGTTTCGTCTGTGCCGGCAGCATAGGCCTTCAGCTGTACACGAATGCCCGTGTCGCTTTTGAGTAGCGCTGCAAGTGCATCCAGCTCGGATTTCGCCGCGTCGTTCAGGTTCGCGGATCCCGCGTCGAACAGGATGCGGGTCTCGTCCCCGGGTGCAGAAGCGCTGGGTCGGGACGCGGTTTGCG
>JAQCFD010000005.1 GCA_027618305.1 Pseudomonadota bacterium | reverse complement strand
CCGCCGAGGCCCGGCTGTTCCAGCCCATCGATCTCGGCCCGGCCCGGCTCGACTCCCGCACCTGGGTGCCCGCCATGGTGCCGTGGCGGGCCACCGGCGACGGCGCGGTGACCGACAATGTGCTGGACTGGTACGGGCGCTTCGCGCGCGGACGGCCCGGGGCGATTGTGGTCGAGGCGACGGGCATCCGGGATATCCCGTCGGGCCCGCTGCTGCGGATCGGCGATGATCGCTTCATCCCCGGGTTGACCAAACTCGTCGAGACCGTGCGCCGGGAGAGCGGCGGCCACACCCGGCTGTTCATCCAGCTGATCGATTTCCTCGCCGTCCGGCGGCGGCCCGACCCGGCGAAGTATTTCGAGCGGTTCCTCGCGATCACCGGCCGGCATCGTGATGCGCTGGACGCGAGAGACTGGACCGAAGAGACGATCCGCGACCATCTGGCGGCACTGCCCGAGGACGAACTCACCGACGTGCTGACCCCGCGCGAGATCGAGGCGCTGCACCAGGGCTACCGCGAGCGGGTGACGGACACGGACCTGCCCCAGATCGCCGAACTGCCGGCCGTGCTGCCGGGGTTGTTCGCCGACGCCGCGCGGCGCGCCCGCGACGCCGGGTTCGACGGGGTCGAGCTGCACTACGCCCATGCCTACACCATGGCGTCGTTCCTCTCGGCCCTGAACACCCGCGACGACGGCTATGGCGGATCGCGCGAGAACCGCGCGCGGCTGCCGCTGGAAGTCTATGACGCCGTCCGCGCGGCCGTCGGCGACGACTATGTGGTCGGGACGCGGTTCCTCTCCGAGGATTGCATCGACGGCGGCAACACGGTCGAGGACGCGGCCTATTTCGGCGTGGCCTTCGCGCAGGCCGGTTTTGACGTCTTGTCGCTCTCGCGCGGTGGCAAGTTCGAGGACGCCAAGCGCCCGGCCATCGGCCAGGCGGCCTATCCCTATACGGGCCCGAGCGGCTACGAGTGCATGCCGCAATATATCTCCGACGCGCGCGGGCCGTTTGGCCGAAACGTGGAACCGGTGGCGGCGATCCGCGGCGCCGTGCGCGCGGCGGGGTGCCAGACCCCGGTGGTCCTGACCGGGGGCATCCACGGGTTCCGTCAGGCCGAGGACATATTGCAGAACGACCATGCCGACATCATCGGCTTCGCCCGCCAGAGCCTCGCCGACCCGGACTGGTTCCGGAAGGTCCGCTCGGGCCATGGCGATGCGGTGCGGGTGTGCGAATACACGAACTATTGCGAGGCGCTGGACCAGAAACATGTGCCCGTCACCTGCCAGCTGTGGGACCGGAAAGACATGGACCAGCCCGGGATCGCCAAGACCGAAGACGGCAAGCGCCGCCTGGTCGCCCCCGAGTGGGAGCCCGGCAACGACTAGCGGGTAAAGCTGCCGCCCTCGGCCACCAGGCGTTCCAGCAGGGGTGACGGCGTCCAGAGCTTCCCGTGCGCGGCCTCGAAGGCCTTGATCTGGTCGAGAATTTCGCCGAGCCCGATCTCGTCGGCCATGAACATGATGCCGCCGCGCCAACGCGGAAACGCAAAACCGTAGAGCCACATGACGTCGATGTCCGAGGCGCGGGCGGCGATGCCCTCGTCGAGGATCTTGGCGCCCTCGTTGATCGCCGCATACAAACACCGCGCGTGGATCTCGTCGTCGGAGATGTCCCGGCGCGCGATGCCCTGTTCCTTCGCCACGGCCACAGCGATCCCCTCGACCTCCGGGTCGGGCCGGGGCCGGCGGCCACCGTCTTCATAGGCATACCAGCCCTGCCCGGCCTTGATGCCGAAGCGGCCGAGCTCGCACATGCGGTCGGCCAGGTGCATGTAACGCGCATCGGGGTCGCGTTCATCGGCCAGCGACTGGCGCATCCGCCAGCTCACATCGAGGCCCGACAGGTCGCTGACCGCCAGCGGGCCGAGCGGCATCCCCAGATCGGTCAGCACCTTGTCCACCTGGTCTGGGGACGCCCCCTCCTCGACCAGAAAGGTCGCCTCCCGCACCAGCGGCAGGCGCGACCGGTTGGCGATAAATCCGTGACAGACCCGGGCCAGTACGCCGATCTTGCCGGTGCGCTTGGCCAGCGCCATGCCCGTGGCAACGGCATCGGGCGCGCTTTTCGCACCCCGCACCACTTCGAGCAGGCGCATGACGTTCGCGGGCACGAAGTAATGCAGGCCGATGACGTCCTCGGGCCGCGATGTGGCAGCCGCGATCGCGTCGATATCCATGTAGGACGTATTGGTCGCCAGGATCGCACCCGGCTTGGCAACCTTCGCAAGCGCGCCGAAGATCTCCTTCTTCACGTCCAAATCCTCGAACGCCACCTCGATCACGAGGTCCGCGTCCGCCAGGGCGCTGTAATCCACCGCGCCGGTGATCCGCCCGAGCCGTTCGTCCCTGGTCGCCGCATCGATCCGGCCCCGCGCCACCATCGCGTCGTAGAGCTTCGCGATTTCGGCCATGGCGGCGTCGAGCGCCGCCTGGCCCGTCTCGACGATGGTCACGGGCAGCCCCGAATCCGCCAGGCTGATAGCGATACCTCGCCCCATAGTGCCCGCACCGATCACCCCGGCCGTGTTGATCTCTCGGGGGGCCACATCCTTGCCGATATCGGGGATCTTCGCCGCCTCGCGTTCGGCGAAGAACGCGTAGCGCAGGGCCGCCGACTGGCCGCTGTTCTTGCAGGCCTCGAAGCGGGTCCGGTCCGTCGCGACCGCCTCGTCATAGGGCATGCGTAGCCCGTCGATGACGCTCTCGATCGCCTGATGGGGCGAGTCCTGGCCGCGAAAACGCTGGTTGGCCAGATCGCGATACTTCTCGATGGTCGCGGCATGTTCCTCGGGCGCGCCGATCCCCTCGCGCGGCTCGCTCGAGATTCGGCGCGGCATGCCATCGGCCAGGATTTTCTCGGCGAATGCGACGGCGCCGGCCCGCAGATCACCCTCGATGATCTTGTCCACGATCCCGTATTCCAGCGCCTTGGCGGCGCCGATGGGTTGCCCCAGAACGATCAACTCAAGCGCGTGATCGAGCCCCGCCACCCGCGGCAGGCGCTGGGTGCCGGCGGCACCCGGGAAAATACCCAGATTGACCTCAGGCATGCCTACGCGGGCGGAAGGTGACGCGACGCGGAAGTGGCAGCCCAGGGTGAGCTCCAGTCCACCGCCCAATGCGGTGCCATGAATGGCGGCGACGATCGGCTTTTCGATGGCATCGAGCCGGTCGATGACGGTCATCAGATGGGGTTCGCGCGCGGGCTGGTCGAATTCGCGGATGTCGGCCCCGGCCGGAAAGGTCCGGCCCGCCCCGATCAGCACGATGGCATCGACATTTGCATCCCCTGCGGCGCGTTCCATCTGGGCGACGATCCCCTCACGCACCGCGAGCCCCAACGCATTGACCGGCGGGTTGTCGATGGTCAGGACGGCGATCCGGCCCGAGACCTCATAGCCAACGATGTCACTCATTTCCGTCCCCTGATTCCCGTGCCCGCCTGTGATAATTCTGCGCGCTGGTTCTGGTATATGCGGCAGTGACGGCTATGATGCGCAGGGCCGAACCGCCGGTCAAATGGAGCAGAAAAATTGTCGCACTATGGACACCCCGATGAGTTCCTCGACAAGGTCGGCCAAGAACTCGGCGTCAGCGATTGGGTCGAAATCGACCAGGCGCAGATCGATGCCTTCGCCGAGGTCACGAACGATCACCAGTGGCTGCACGTCGACCCCGAGCGCGCCGCCCGGGAAATGCCGACGGGCAAGACAATCGCCCACGGTTTCCTAGTGCTCTCCCTGATCCCGGGCCTGAGTTATCCGTTCTTCCAGGTCAAGAACCTCGCCCACACGATCAACTACGGCCTCAACAAAGTGCGTTTCACGGCCATGGTCCCTGTGAATTCCAGGGTCCGCCTGCGCCAGTCTCTCGCCAGTGCGGAAAAACGCCCGGACGGCAGCGTGCATCTGATCCTCGACAGCGTCATCGAGCTCGAAGGCAACGAGCGGCCCGCGGTCGTCGCCCAGACGGTCCGGCTGCTGTTCCCCGAGCCCATCGGAAAGAATTGAGACTCCTCATGCTGAGCCTGTCGAAGTATGAGGAGACATTCCCAAACTCATCCTTCGTCAAGCTCAGGATGAGGCGATGAAACAATCCAAGATGACCGCATGAGCCCCGCCGACCGCACATTCTCGCGTACCGACCAGGTCGTCCCCGTCCTCGATCAGCACCGGTTCGACGACACAGCACTCATCGCCTGGATGACCGCCAACATCGACGGTTTCGAAGGCCCGATCGAGCTCGCCCAGTTCCAGGGCGGGATGTCGAACCCGACCTTCCTGCTGACCGACGCCAACGCGCGGCGCTACGTCCTGCGCAAGAAGCCGCCCGGCGAGTTGCTGCCATCGGCACACGCCGTGGACCGGGAACACCGGATCACGTCCGCACTCGCCGACACGCCGGTCCCTGTCGTGCGCACACTGGCTCTGTGCGAGGATATTTCGATTGTCGGCACCGAGTTCTTCCTGATGGACCATGCTGACGGCCGCGTGTTCCACGATCCCTCCCTGCCCGATTTGCCGCCCGACGAGCGCGCGGCGATCTCGGCGTCGATGATCGAGACCCTCGCTGCCCTGCATCAGGTGGATTTCAACGCTGTGGGGCTCGGCGATTACGGCCGGGTCGGCGGCTATATGGGCCGCCAGGTCGCGCGCTGGTCGAAACAGTATGAGGCCTCCAAGACCGACGAGCTGGCCGAGATGGACCACCTCATGGCCTGGCTGCCCGAGAACATGCCCGACGACAGCGAGACCACCATCGTGCATGGCGACTTCCGGCTGGAGAACCTGATCGTCGCCCATGACGAACCGAAGGTGATCGCGGTCCTGGACTGGGAGCTGTCGACCCTGGGCCATCCCCTGTCGGACCTGGCCTACAACTGCCTGCCCTACCACTGGCCGGAAGAATCCTTTGGCGACATGCGCGGCCTCGACCCAACGACGCCGGGCATCCCGTCGGAGAGCGACTATGTCGCCGCCTACTGCAAGCACACCGGCCGGAACGAGATCGAGAACTGGAATTTTTATCTGGTGCTGTCCCTGTTCCGCCTCGCGGCGATCATCCAGGGCGTGTATTTCCGCGGCCTCCAGGGCAACGCCTCGTCGCCCGAAGCGCTGCTGCGCCGCGATCTCACCCGCCAGCTCTCCATGCGCGCCTGGGGCCTGGTCGAGGGCGGCAGCTGATTTCGAAGAAGCACCTCATCCTGAGCCTGTCGAAGGAGAAGTGCGGAACGCCTCATACTTCGACAAGCTCTGTATGAGGCGACATGAAGCTACGGATTCCCGCTCAGGCGGAGATGCCCGGGTCAAGCCCGGGCATGACGATAGAGCTTAAGCTGCCGAACCTTCTTCCGGATAAATCAGCCGCAGATTCCGCACGACGGCTGCCGGCCGATCGCTGCCCTCCAGCTCGATCGTCGCATCGAGGACGAGGGACACGCCGCCATCCTCGCGTTTCTCGGCGCCGGCCAACACCTGACGCAGACGTATCCGCGACCCGGCGGGCACCATTGCCGTGAACCGCACCTTGTTGAGTCCGTAGTTCAACTCGTGGGCGACATGGCCGACATCAAAGATCTCGTAACTCAAGGGTGCGAGCAGCGACAGGACGAGGAAGCCATGGGCGATGGTCGTCCCTGTCGGCAACTCGCGCGCGGCGCGTTCGGGGTCCACATGCACCCATTGATGGTCGTTCGTCGCATCGGCGAACGCGTCGATCATCGGCTGGTCGATAAGCACCCAGTCGCTGACACCGAGCTCCTCGCCGACAAGGTCGAGGAACACATCGGGATGAGAAAACTTCGCCATCGCTGCCGCCCTGGCCGGAGTCCCTCAGGACGCCTTCGCCGCCTCTTGCTCACGCAGAACCTTGCGCTGGATCTTGCCGGTCGTGGTCATCGGCAATTCCGTGACGAATTCGACCGCACGCGGATACTCGTGCGCGGCCAGACGGGTCTTGACGTGGTTCTGGATATCCGCGGCCAGCGCATCACTCGGGGTCTGCCCGTCCTTCAGGATGACATAGGCCTTCACCAGCTCGCCGCGCGCCTCGTCCGGCACGCCGATCACGGCCGACGTCTGCACGGCCGGATGGGTCAGCAGGGAATTCTCGACCTCCGCGGGGCCGATGCGGTAGCCGGCGGAGTTGATCACGTCGTCGGCGCGGCCGACGAAGTAGATCCAGCGCTCATCGTCCATGGTCGCCTTGTCGCCCGTATCCAGCCAGCGGTCGCCCTTCTCATCGGTGATGAACTTCTCTTCGGTCGCCTGGGGGTTGTTCCAGTATTCGAGGAACATCACCGGGTCGGGGGCCTTGACGCAGATCGTGCCGAGATCGCCGGGCGCCTGGATGCTGCCCGCCTCGTCCATGATGCGCAGCGTGTGGCCCGGCGAGGCGCGGCCCATGGAGCCGTCGGGCGGGGTCATGATCGACGCGCAGCAGCCGACGATCACGTTGCACTCGGTCTGGCCGTAGGCCTCGTTGATGGTCACGCCCAGCTGCTCGCGGCCCCAGTCCATCAGCGAGGTGCCGAGCGCCTCGCCGCCCGAGAACATGGTGCGCAGGTCATAGTCGTAACGCGCGCGGGGATTGTCGACCTGGCGCATCACCTTGAGCCCGGTGGGCGGCACGAAGGCGTTGCGCACGCCGTAGCGCGCCATCAGGTCGAAGGCCTTCTCCGGATCGAAGCGGCCGGGCGGGTTCACGACCTGCGGAATGCCGTGATAGAGCGCCGGCATGGCCGAATCCATCAGCGCGCCGATCCACGCCCAGTCGGCATTCGTCCACATGACGTCGCCGGGCTGGGGCAGGAAGTCGAAGATGAAGTCGACACCGGGCACATGGCCGAGCATCGTCCGGTGGGGCAGCAGCGCGCCCTTCGGGTTGCCGGTAGTCCCGGACGTATAGATCAGCAGCGCGGGGTCGCCGTTCGACGTGTCGACGGCGGCGAAGCTGTCCTTGGCGCGTTCCAGCTCGGCGTGGAAGTCGAGCGCGCCGCCCGCCCCGTCATCCGCCGGCCCGTCGACGGAGAGCACCAGCTCGAGATTGGGGAGCGAATCCCGGATCTGCGCGATCTTCGCGCAGCTCGCGCGGTCGGTCACGATCGCCCGCGCGCCGCTGTCCGACAGCCGGTATTCCAGGGCATCCGGCCCGAAGAGCTGGGCCAGAGGCATGGCCACGAACCCGGCGCGATAGGCGGCGATGTGGGCGACCAGCGTCTCGGGGATCTGGGGCAGAAGCACCGCGACCCGGTCGCCGCGCTGGAGCCCGTGCGCCGCAAGCAGATTGGAGAGCCGGCTCGACAGCGCCTTCAGATCGCCGAAGCTGTACTCGCGCCGCCCGCCGTCCGGCTGCGGCACGATCAGCGCCGTCGCCTTTGGATTCTGCGCGTCGCAGACCGACACGCCCATGTTGAAGCGATCCGGCACGTCCCAGCGCCAGTCGCCCCAGGCCTCATCATAGCTGTTCGAGATTTTCACCGGCGTTCCCCCAAACTTTTCTTTGTTTGACGGGAGTTTAGCCAGAAGCGAGGGCCACGCCAATCGGCTGATTACAGACCATTCCCTGATCGTCACACCCGCACTTGATCCGGTTATCTCACAAACTTCGAGACAAGGTGCCCGCGTTGAGTGCGGGCATGACGGATGTGCGTGTCGTTACCGACAACCAACCTGAAACGTCATGCGCGGACTTGATCCGCGCATCTCCGGGATATCCTCATGCTGAGCCTGTCGAAGCACGAGGATGCGGCCCTCTCCTTCGACAAGCTCAGGATGAGGGCTGTTTGGGCTTACCCCAGATACCCGGGTCAAGCCCGGGTATGACAAACATAGAGAGCTTCCGTTTGTTAGGAGCCGCCCGACACCACTCAGCCGCCGCCCGCCAGTTCCAGCATCGCGCCCAGCAGAACCTGGCCGCCGGCGCTCACCCATTCGGGCTTGGCGTCCTCCACCTCGTTATGGCTGATGCCGTCAACGCAGGGGATGAAGATCATCGAGGTTGGCGCGACGGCAGCAACATTGCACGCGTCGTGACCTGCCCCGGAGATGATGTCGCGCACCGACAAGTCGCGATTCTCGGCGGCGTTGCGCACCGCGGCAACGCAACGCGCGTCGAAGACGATCGGCGCGATATAGAAGATTTCCTCGAACTGGCTCTCCAGCCCGATCTCATCGACGATCTTCTTCAGGCCAGCCCGCAACGCCGCGTCCATCTCCCGCAGGATATCGTCGTCGGGATGGCGGAACTCCGCGGTCATGAAGACCTGGCCGGGGATGACATTTCGCGAGTTGGGATAGGATTCGATCATCCCCACCGTCGAACGTCCGTCGGGCGCTTTGCCGATACCGGTCTGGTGGACCAGCTCGACGACACGTGCCGCGCCAAGCAACGCATCCTTGCGCCGCTCCATCGGCGTGCTGCCGGCATGAGACTCCTGGCCCGTCAGGGTGATCTCGTACCATCGTTGCCCCTGAGCGCCGGTGACGACACCGATGGTGATCTCCTCGTCCTCCAGGATCGGTCCCTGTTCGATATGAGCCTCCACATAGGCGTGCAACTCCCGCCCGCCCACCGGCAGATCGCCCGCGTAGCCGATCCGTTCGAGTTCCTGGCCGATGGTCAGCCCGTCCGTATCGGCCCGGGACAGACCGTGTTCCAGCGAGAACTGGCCGCCGAACACGCCCGACGAGATCATTGCCGGGGCGAAACGGCTGCCCTCCTCGTTGGTCCAGACCACCACCTCGATCGGGTGTTCGGTCTCGTAATCCAGATCGTTGAGACTGCGGATGACTTCCAACCCCGCCAAAACGCCGTACACGCCGTCGAAGCGCCCGCCCGTGGGTTGCGTGTCCAGATGGCTGCCCGTGACCACCGGCGGCAGGGAGTCGTCCCGCCCGGCGCGGCGGGCAAAGATGTTGCCCATCTGGTCGACGGCCACGGTGCAGCCCGCCGCCTCGCACCAGGACACAAAAAGGTCCCGCGCCTCGCGATCCAGATCAGTCAGCGCCAGCCGCCGGCTGCCGCCCTTGTCCGTCGGGCCGATCTTGGCGATGTCCATAATGGACTGCCACAGACGGTCGCCATCGATAGAAAGATTGCGCTGTTCGTTCATCCTGCTGATATCCGGCATGGGGTGGGAGAAGCGGTTTCGCCCATGATACCGTCTCTGATCCCATCCTCACAGGTCACGTTCTCACTGACTGGGTTGCAACACCATGAACACGCAAACCGGACGGCCGGTCACCCTGGCCCCCAACGGGCTCGTCACCTCTCCCCACGCACTGGCCTCCGCCGCCGGGGTCGATGTGTTGCGCGCCGGGGGATCGGCTGTGGATGCGGCCATGGCCACCAGCGCCGCGCTGGCCGTGCTTTACCCCCACATGACCAGCATCGGCGGCGATGCCTTCTGGCTGATCCATGACGCGAAGACCGGCAAAGTCAGATATCTGAACGGCGGCGGGCGCGCGGCGGCAGGCGGCACGCTGGAGGCAATGGCCGCGCGTGGCCTGGCGGACCTCCCCTTCCGCGGGATTGTTCCCGCGACCCTGACCGTCCCCGGGGCGCTGGCGAGCTGGGCCGAGGCCCATGACGCCTATGGGCGCCTGCCTCTGACGCGCATCCTCGAGGCGGCCATCGGTTATGCCCGCGACGGGTTCCCTGTCACCGAGCGACTCGCGGGCCACATCGTCGAACGCCATAACGACCTGGTGGGCCACGAACACTCTGCGCGTATTTTCCTGCCCGACGGCAAACCCCCGGCGGCCGGCACGAAACTGGTCAATCCCGATCTCGCACGCAGCCTCGAACGCTTCGCCGAGGCCGGCTGGGCGGGCTTTTACGAGGGAGAGACCGCCGCCGAGATGGCACGTTTCGCCGCCGAACAGGGTGGCGTGTTTACGGCGGATGATTTCACCAACCAGAAAGCCCGATGGGGCGAGCCCATCGCCACCGAGTATCGCGGCGTCACCGTCTACAACACCCCGCCACCGACCCAGGGCTTCACCGTGCTGGAGATGCTCAACCTGATCGAGCCTCTGGACCTCCACAAGATGGCGTTCCTGAGCCCCGACCACATCCACCTGCTGGTCCAGGCCAAGCAGATCGCCTTCCACGACCGCGACCTGCTGCTCGCCGATCCGGATTTCGTGGATGTGCCGATCGACCAGCTGATTTCCAAAACCTATGCCAAAGAACGGCGCGCGCTGATCGACATGGAAACGGCACTGCCCTGGGACAAGGTTCCGTCCCATGGCAGCCTCGCGGGTGACACGGTCTACATGGCCGCCATCGACAGCGACGGGAATGCGGTGTCCCTTATTCAAAGCCTGTTTGCCGCCTTCGGCTCGGGCGTGGTCGCCGGGCGGACCGGCATCATGCTGCAGAACCGGGCGAGCTATTTCTCCCTGGACCCGGCCCATCCCAACCGCCTCGAACCTGGCAAGATCCCCCTGCACACCCTGATGGCCTCGATTTCGAAGCGCGGCGACGATCTCTGGTCGCTGCTCGGCACCCAGGGCGCGGACGGGCAGCCGCAGATCCAGCTGCAGTTGCTGACCGACATGATCGATTTCGGCCTGAACATCCAGGAGGCGATCGAGGCTCCGCGCTTTCTGTCAGGCCGCATCTCCCTGGGTGAGGCCCGCGACATGCTGCATCTCGAGGGACGCATGCCCGAGGCCACCTTCGAAGGGCTGGCCGCGCGCGGCCACAAGATCAACCGCTGGGCCGACTGGAACAACCGCGCGGGCCACGCCCACGGCATCGTCATCGAACCGGGATCGGGCCTGTACACGGGCGGCTCGGACCCGCGCTCGGACGGGGCGGCGATCGGGTATTAGAGTCTACCGTAGGCCATGCTTCGAGACGCCGCCTGCGGCGGCTCCTCAGCATGAGGAATAAAAAAGTGTCTCATCCTGACGAACGAATGATTGCCTCACCCTGAGGAGGCCCAACGGGCCGTCTCGAAGGGCGCGACTATCGGGTATTGGGAACACCCTATGCGGCAGTGCCAGAGATGCGCGGATTGGCTTTTATCCGCCAACGCGCAATGCGCGAGGGCGAGGTCCGCGCATGACGGATTTTGTGTGGGTGAAGCATACTCACCCCACGTCATGCCCGGACTTGATCCGGGCATCTTGTCTCCGGCAGCGAATTATGGCCGGTGCAATTCCACCGCCGAACGGGTGAAGGTCCGGCGGCCGGCCTTGAAACCGAACCGCGCCTCGGCGTTGATCGCCACCGCATCGGCCGCCGTCTCAGCGTCCCATACCACCAGATCGGCCGCATTGCCGACGGCGACGCCGTAATCCTCGCGACCCAGAAACTTCGCCGGCCGGTCGGTCATCATGGCGAAACACTCGGTGAGTTCGTCCCGCGTGCCCCGCTGGGCGACGTTGGCGTACATGTTCGCGATCCGCATCAGCGAACCGTCGCCGAACGGCGTGAACGGGTTGAGGATGTTGTTCGTGGACAGGCAGCAATTCACGCCGTGGGCCGCGAGCGCATTGCCGTCGGCCACGCCGCGCATCACGGAGTGGTCCTGATGCCGCCCGACGGTGAACAGGTCGGTCGCCGGCAACACGGTCAGGGTCACGCCGCTGTCGGACATCAGCTTGCCGAGATCGCGCAGCGCGTCCGGCGGCATGGACGAATATTTCGAACCGTGCCCGACCGCGACCCGACCGCCCCAGCCATATTTATCGGCGAGCTCGCAGACCTGATAGATGTCGAGATGATCGTGGTTGGGGCCGACATCCAGATGGATGTCCACATCCACGTCGTATTCCTTCGCCAGCTCGAAAATCCGGTTGATCTGCCCCGGCCCGTCGCTGTCGTAGCTGGGGGCGCCGCCGATGGCCGTGGCGCCGCGGTCCAGCGTCGCGACCAGATTGGCGTCCCCCTCGGGCACGCCCGTCCAGCCCTCCTGCAGGAACACGCAAAGCTGCAAATCAATCGCCCAGGATAGTCCTTCGCGAGCTGCTCCAGCGCATCGACACTCTTCAGGCCGACATTGGGGTCGACCTCCACATGGGTGCGCATATGGGTACAGCCATGGGCAATCGCGGTCTCCAGCGATGCCGCGGCGCGCGCATAGACATCTTCCACCGTGAATCCGGGCTTCACCGCCGAGACCCGCTTCATATGATCGGTTCCCCGGTCGGGCGACGGCTCCGAACGGTCCATAAGGCGGGACTTGTCGAGGTGGATATGGGTCTCGATCAACCCGCCGGAGACGAGCCCGCCGGCCACATCGAGGCTCTCACCCCCGTCGGGCAACCCGGCCTCGATGGCCGCGATTCGGCCCCCGGAAATCCCGATATCCTGCAGCGGCGCATTCGCGTCACCACCGACAACTCGCGCATTGCGCAACACCAAATCCAGACTCATAAACCGTTCCTCCTGCATTCCTGACGTCAGCCGCAAGCCGGCGCTAATTTCCACCCGGCGCTTCCGCGCGCTCCTCGGGCCCATAGTCACGGATCACCTCGGCGACCCGCAGCCGGTAATTCTCGAAGATTCCACCGCGGCCCTTCGCCTGAGCAATCCGGTGTTCCGCGTGGCTGCGCCATGCCTTGACCGCCTCTTCGTCGCGGAAAAAGGACAGCGCCAGGTATTTGCCCGGATTGTAGATGCTCTCGAACCGCTCGACCGAGACGAACCCGTCGATCTTCTCGAGTTCGGCCGCCAGATCATGCGCGATACTCAGATAATCGTCGAGCCGCCCCTCGGCCGGCCAGACCTCGAAGATGACGGCGATCATCACACCCCTCGATTGCGCGGCCAGCCGTCGACCTGACGCCGCAGCTCCATCCGCGCAATCTGGCGGCGGTGGACCTCGTCGGGCCCGTCGAACAGACGCATGGCACGGGTTCGGGCATACATCGACGCCAGCGGGAAATCATCACACACGCCCCCGCCGCCATGCAGTTGCAACGCACGGTCGATCACATCCAGCGCCATGTTCGGCGCGGCCACCTTGATCATGGCGATCTCCTGGCGCGCCTCCTTGTTCCCGACCGTGTCCATCATCCAGGCCGCCTTCATCACCAGCAGCCGGCACATCTCGATCTCGATCCGCGACTGGGCGATACGCTCCTCGGTGATGCCGCGCTCGGCCAGAAGCTTGCCCCAGGTCTCGCGTTCGGTGGCCCGCTTGCACATCGCCTCCAGGGCCCGCTCGGCCACGCCGATCACCCGCATGCAATGGTGGATACGCCCCGGCCCCAAGCGGCCCTGAGCAATCTCGAAGCCGCGGCCTTCGCCGAGCAGCAAATTCGCCACGGGCACCCGCACATTGTCGAACGACACTTCGGCATGACCATGGGGGGCATCGTCATAGCCCATCACATTCAGGGAACGCTCGATAGTCACGCCTGGCGTGTCGCGCGGCACGAGAATCTGCGACTGCTGCTCATGGCGCGCCGCCGTCGGGTCGGTCTTTCCCATCACGATCATGATCTGGCAGCGCGGGTTGGGGGCGTTCGACGTCCACCATTTCCGCCCGTTGATCACATACTCGTCGCCGTCACGGGTGATCGAACATTCGATGTTGGTTGCATCCGACGAGGCCACATCGGGTTCGGTCATGGCAAAGGCGGACCGGATTTCACCGGAGAGTAGCGGCGTCAGCCATTCGGCCTGCTGCGCCGGGGTGCCGTACATGTGCAGCACCTCCATGTTGCCCGTGTCAGGCGCACTGCAGTTGAAGACCTCGGGCGCCCAGTCGACACGACCCATGATCTCGCACAGCGGCGCATACTCGACATTGGTCAGCCCGGCGCCGTGATGGGCATCCGGCAAAAACAAGTTCCACAGGCCGCGCTTTTTCGCCTCGGCCTTGAGATCGTCGATGATCTGCGGCGTCTGCCAGCGCGTCCCCTGGGTATCGAGCTGCGTCTCGAAGGTCTCCTCGTTCGGATAGACAAGTTCGTCCATGAACGATTCAACCTGGGCCTTCAGGTCCAGACAGCGCTTTGAGAGTTCGAAATCCATTTTTCTTGTTTCCCCGGTTTTTATTGGCCAACGCCCGGGTGGATGCCGAACGCCAAAACTTACCCTAGGATACCGTCAAACATGTCTGTTGGGGGAGTCACCATGACCACGCCGTTCGATCTTACGGGCAAGGTCGCCATCATCACCGGGTCGACGAAGGGCATCGGACGGGCCATCGCCATGGCACTGGCCGAGGCCGGCGCGCGGGTCACCGTGTCGAGCCGCGACGCAGACAGGGTCGCGGATACGGCGGCAGCGCTGACCGACGCCGGCCTTCAGGCGCTGGGCGTGCCCTGCAATATCGGTCGCAAGGACGAACTCCGGGCACTGGTGGACACATCGCGCGACCACTGGGGCCCGGCGGACATCCTGGTCTGCAACGCGGCGATCAACCCCTATTACGGCCCGGCGATGGAAATCCCCGACGACGTCTTTGCCAAGGTCATGCAGACCAACATCCAGTCCCAGCTCTGGCTCGCCCAGATGGCGGTGCCGGACATGCGGGCGGGCAACGGTGGTGCCATCATTCTGGTCTCGTCGATCGGCGGCCTGCGCGGCTCAGACGTGATCGGCGCCTACAACATCTCCAAGGCGGCGGACATGCAGCTCGCGCGGAACCTCGCGGTCGAACTCGGGCCCGACAACATTCGGGTCAACGCGATCGCGCCGGGGCTGGTGAAGACTGATTTTGCGCGTGCGCTTTGGGAAAACCCCGAATTTGCCAACCCCCGGATCGCGGCCACTCCCTTAAGGCGTCTCGGCGAACCCGAGGATATCGCCGGTGCCGCCGTGTACCTGGCATCGGACGCGGCGACCTGGATGACCGGCCAGACCCTGGTGGTCGATGGCGGAGCCACGGTACCGGTTTAGACCATCTCGCTTGCTGACCGAGCCCTCATCCTGAGCCTGTCGAAGGACGGGGGCGCCATCCTCATACTTCGTCACGCTCAGCATGAGGATGCTTCATGAAGATGCGCATCGCGGGAGGCAGTGAAACCCTTAATCCACCCGGCCCGCGTCCCAGTCCTTGAAGCTGGACCCGGCGGCGGCCAACTCGCGCAGCAGCGTCGCTGGCCCCCACGTGTCGCCCCATTCGGCGCGGTACCGGTCCATGGTCGCGACGATCTCGGGCAGGCCGACCATGTCGGCATAGAACATCGGGCCGCCGCGCCGGCGCGGAAAGCCGTAGCCGTGGAGCCAAACGACATCGATATCCGACGCCCGGATCGCCACGCCTTCCTCGAGGATCTTCGCGCCCTCATTTATCAATTGATAAATACAGCGCTGCAGAATTTCCTCGTCGGAGACCTTGCGACGCGTGATCCCCATTTCGTCCGAACGCGCGACGATCAACGCCTCGATCTCGGCATCGGGCAGCGCATTGCGTCCCTCATAGCGATACCAGCCGGCGCCGGTTTTCTGGCCGAAGCGGCCCCGTTCGCAGATCCGGCCCAGCAACGGCGAATACCGCTCGTCGGCTGGGCGCGTCTCGGCCCGGCGCTTCTCGATCGCCCAGCTGATGTCGAGCCCCGCCAGATCCGAGACCCGGAACGGGCCCATGCGAAACCCGAAGTCCTCCATCACCCGGTCGACATCCTGGGGAAATGCGCCCTCTTCGACGACGAAGTCACCCTGGCGCCAGAACGGCGCCAGCATGCGGTTGCCCACGAAACCATCGCAAACGCCCACCACGACGCCCGTCTTGCCGATGCGCGCCGACAGATCCAGCACGGTCGCGATCACGTCTTTCTCGGTCTTCTCGGCGCGTACGATCTCCAGCAGGGTCATCACGTTCGCCGGGCTGAAAAAATGCATGCCCAGCACGTCACCCGGTCGTTCGGTGACGGCCGCGATCGCGCCCACATCGAGGGTCGAGGTATTCGTGGCCAGAATCGCTCCGTCCCGCGCCAGCCTGTCCAGATCACGGAAGACCGCTTGCTTGACGTCCATCTCCTCGAACACGGCCTCGATCACCAAATCGGCGTCAGCCACCGCATCGAGGCCCACCACGCCGGTGATCAGATCCATCCGCGCGGCCATGTCCTCCGGGGTCAGGCGGCCCCGGTCGCGGGTCGCGGCATAATTTTCCTCGATCCTTGCGCGCCCTCGTTTAAGCGCATCCGGGCTCGTCTCGATCAGCGTGACCGGCATGCCGGCGTTGGCAAACGACATGGCGATACCGCCACCCATGGTGCCGGCACCGATGATCGCGGTGCGCGCGATGGGACGCCGTGGCGTGTCGGCCGGGATGTCCGGAATCTTGGAGACCTGACGGTCGGCGAAAAACCCGTGCACGAGTGAGCGGGACTCGACCGAGGCCACAGTCTCCGTGCTGATCTCCGCCTCGCGCGCGCAACCTTCGGCGAACGGCATCGTCAGGGTGTTGGCGACACTCTCGAGGCAGCGGAAGGGTGCCTGCAGGCCGCCTGCGGTTTTCTCGAGGGTCGCGCGGGTCTCGGCGACCAGCGCCGCACCCGCGTCGGCATCCAGATCGATCGCCATCTCGCTGACCCGACGCGGGCCGGCATCACGGGCGATCAGATCTTCGGCGAACCGTATGGCGTCGGCACAGACATCGTCACCCTCGGCCAACCCGTCCACGAGGCCGATCTCAAGCGCCCTGGTGCCATCCACCGGGGTACCGCTGGTGATCATCTCGACCGCCGTCCGGAAACCGACGAGGCGCGGCAGGCGTTGCGTACCGCCGGCGCCGGGAATGACGCCGCGCAGAACTTCGGGTAGCCCAAGTCGGGCATCGCGGCGCGCCACCCGGAAGTGGCAGCCGAGCGCGAGCTCCAGACCGCCACCCAGCGTCGGCCCGTGGATGGCCGCGACCACGGGCTTGTCCATGGCCTCGATCAGGTTCATCAGGTCGCGCGTCATGGGGCGGACCTGACGGTCCGGCGTGTTGAACTCACGTATGTCGGCACCGCCACACAGGTTCCGGCCGTTGCCGGATATCACCACCGCACGCGCCGTATGATCATCGGCGGCGGCCTCGAGATAATCGGCGATCGCCATGCGCACATTTTTGGCGAGCGCGTTCACCGGCGGATTGTTGATGGTGATCACCGCGACCGCGCCTTCATTGCGATACAGGACGGGTTCTTTCGTGCTCTTGCTGATCATCGTCCCTCTGACACGGTCTATCTGCCCGAATACGCGGGTTACACTTTAGGAGAATTCTTCACACTTAGCCAAAGATCGAGGCTGCGCTCGGCGAATGGCAGTCGCGTCATACGATGGTACCGACCGTCTCGCGCATCCCTGTGCCCATTGCTAGAATGTGACCCGGCCGCTATCGGTTGGCCGCACCCGCCAGACAAACGGACTGCTATGAGCGAACATGTAACTACGCGGCTCAACACCGCCCAATTGTTCGGACTGTTGACGACCATTGTAGCGGCGGCTTTGCTTGCCGCGCCGCTGTGGACCGAAACGCCCGGCGTACTGCCGGCGGCCGGCGTGGTTCTTTTTGCCATCAGTTTCTGGGCCACCGGCGTCATTCCGCCACACATCACCGCGCTGCTCCTTTTCCTGTTCACGGTGGTGTTCTCGATCGCGCCGCCAAGCGTCGCATTTTCCGGCTTCCACGCCAGCGCCACCTGGCTAGTGTTCGGTGGATTCGTGATCTCGATCGCGGTCCACAAGTCCGGTCTGGCCGCACGCATCGTGCAGGCGTTGATGACCCACCTGCCCGGCCGTTATTTGACCATGGCGGGCGGACTGGCCATCGCCGGCATACTGCTCAGCTTCATCATGCCGTCCGCGTCCGGCCGCGCCGTCATGATGGCGCCGTTGGCGGTCGCGCTGGCCACGGAGCTTGGTTTTGCAGAGAACACCCGCGCTCGCCATGGCCTCGTATTGGCCGCCGGTTGGGGCGCGACAATTCCCGCGTTCGGAATTTTGCCGTCAAATGTGGTGAACATGGCCTTCGTCGGCGCCTCCGAAGGCATCTATGGCATCGGCTTCTCCTATTTCGGCTACACCTTTCTGAATTTCCCCATCGTCGGCCTGCTGGGCGCGCTGGTCGTGATCGTGTTGATCACCTTCCTGTTCGGCGCGAAACCGCAGCCCCTCGGCAAGCCCGCGATGCAAACCGGTTGGAGCGGCGCCGAACGACGGCTGATGGGAATCATGCTGGTCGCGCTGGCGCTGTGGATGACGGATTCGCTGCACGGGATTTCCCCGGCCTGGATCGCGTTGGCCGCCGCGCTTGTTTGCGTGACACCCGGTATCGGAATTCTGTCACCGTCGGTGATGACGAACGAGGTCAACTACGGGGCCTGGCTATTCGTGGCCGGCGTCATCGGGGTCGGTGCCATCGCCAACCATTCGGGTCTTGGCGGTGCGATGGGTGACTGGCTGCTGGCCAACATCCCTTTGACCAGGGACGGCGGAATCATCACCTTCTATGAAATTTTCGCCATCAGTGCCGCCGTCGGCATTGTCACGACCTTTCCGGCCGCCCCCCCCATCGTGACGTCATTCTCCGACGCGATCGCCCAGGCCACGGGCTGGCCGCTGGAATCAGTCCTGCTGGTCCAGGTGCCCAGCTGGATGATCTACCCCTTCCCCCATGAGGCCCCGCCCGTCGCCATGGCCATGGCCGTCGGTGGCGTGCCCATGCGTGAAGCCTTTCGCCTGACAGCGGTTTATTTCGTGATCGGCATCCTGATCATTCTGCCGCTGCAGTATCTCTGGGGCCGGATGCTCGGGGTCTATTTCTAGGACCGGCCACCGGGTCGGGTCCCATCACAACCAATACAAAGGAGACGTCGCATGCTGTTCATGGTGCGAATCAAGGTGGAACTGCCGGGCGAGATGGACCCGGCGAAGGTCAAGGCGCTGGGTGATGCGGAGGCTGATCGGGCCATCGAGCTGATTCAGGCCGGCAAGATGCGCAAGGTCTGGCGGATCGTCGGCGAGCGGGCAAACTTTTCGATCTGGGAGGCCGACAGCCTGGAGGCGTTCCACGCGGACATCTCGTCACTACCCCTGCATCCGTGGATGACCGTCGAGGTCACGCCAATGATCGAACACCCGGCGACCCAGGCCTATGAATCTCGGGTCGGGCCTTTCCCGACGATCTGACGGTCGATCGCCCTTCCCATTCATCCTGCGCGGACTTGATCAGCGCATCCCGGGTTAACCTCATGCTGAGCCTGTCGAAGCATGAGGATGCGGCCCTCTCCTTCGACAGGCTCAGGATGAGGGCCATTTGGGTTGCCCGAGATGCCCGCATCAAGCGCGGGCATGACGCATGAGCGTGTCGTTGCCGATAACTAAACCTGGAACGTCATGCGCGGACTTGATCCGCGTATCTCAAACGGAAAGAGACCTCTCGGTCTAGTAGCCGCGCTCGGCTTCGATGTCGCGGGCGGTGCGGTAGACCTCGGGATAGCGTTCTGAAATCCGCGCGCCGGGATAGAAGGTCGCCTGGAAGGATGGCCGCGCCTTCAGCGCATCGAACCACGCGACCATGCCGGGCAGGTCATCCTCCCAGAGGTAGGCGTAGCCGAGATCATCCATCCGGTCGATCAGCGACGCGACAAGCGCGTCGGCCAGGGTGAAGTTTTCGCCTATGATCCAGGGCCCACCATGGCCCTCGACGGCGCGGTTAATCCGCTCGCAGGTTTGCCGGATCTGCTCCTTGGCGTAGTTCACGTCGTCCTCGCCGAACCCCTTTTGGGTCATGCGCTGATAGAAGCGCTTGCGCAGCGGCAGCCGGTCGGCATGGGTCGCGAACTCGTCGTCGGAATATTTCAGATAGCGTGCCGGGGCGAGCATGTTGGCAAAAGTCGGCACCCGCACCGCGGGCGTGGGCACCTCCTCGATGTACCGCATCCAGGCACGCATCCCGGCCCGCGCCACGGGGTCTTCGGGCGTAAGCGGGTTTTCCGGGATGATCTCGTCGAGATACTCGACGATAGCGGAAGATTCGATCAGCACCGCACCGTCATGGATCATCGTCGGCACCACGCCGTTCGGATTGATCTTCAGATAATCCGGCGTCAGATGCTCGAACTTGCCCAGATTGATCTCATGGGCGATCCAATCCTTGTCCTTCTCGGGCAGGCCCTTCTCGGCCAGCGTGATCCGCACCTTCTGGCTGCAGGTCGAGTGGTGGCTTTGGTAAAGTTCAATCGTCACTGTCTGTCTCCGCGTCAAAGAATTGCCCGTATTTCTCGGTCAGGTTCGTGTTGGCATAGAACGCCGTGGCAAAGGACGGTCGCGCCTTGATCCGCGCGAACCAGGCCGTCATCTCCGGCAGATCATCCTCCCAGATCGGCCCGTATCCCATATCGGCCATACGCTGGATCAACGGCGTCAACGTCACATCGATCAGCGAATATTGTGCGCCCAATATCCAGGGCCCGCCATTGCCGGATATCGCCACGTCGATGCGCTCGCAGGTCTGGCGTATCTGTGAGATCGCGTTGTCGACCTCGTCCTGCGAGAACCCGTCCACCTGACCCATGCGCCGATAGAATGCCTTACGAAGCGGCATCTTTTCGATCCGCGCCTCAAAGTCTTCTGGCGAGGCGTTCTCGTAACGCAGCGGCCGGAACACCTTGTTGAAGGACGGCACCCGCACGGCCGGGGTTGGCACCTCCTCCATGTAGCGCATCCATATGCGCAACCGCGCCCGCCCGAGCGCATCGGCAGGCGAAAGCGACGGTTTGGGATGGATTTCGTCGAGATACTCGACGATCACCGAGGATTCGATCACCGGCTCGCCGTCATGAATGAGAGTCGGCACCACGCCGTTGGGGTTGAGTTTCAGATACTCGGCGGTGAGGTGGTCGCCCGAAGCGAAGTGCAGGACATGGCTCTCCCAATCGAGCCCCTTTTCGGCCAGGCAGATCCGGACCTTCTGACTGCACGTAGAATGATCCGAATGATAGAGCTCAAGCCCCATGGTCTGCACCTCCCGAATTCTTGAAGCGCCCGCATCTGGACGCACGTCCTGAAGCGTTTATACCAAGAGTTTCGATAATCTTCGCGGTCCTCAACCATCACCTGTCATGCGCAATCCAAGCAACATTCTAAGTATCCTGATCCTGGCATTGTTCGCGTTGACCCTGTCGCTGACCGGGCCAGCAGGTGCAGACAAGGTCGATCTGACGAACTGGCCCGCCCACGACACGCTGGACAGCCGGCACGGCGAACCCGTGACCTATCCGAGCCACAGCCCCTTCACGCTATGGGAGGTCGGCAAGGGTGAGGCTCTCGATCCGCCGTCGGACGCGCGCGCCACGCTGTTCCTGCCCGAGAATACAAGCCCGGATGCGCCGGTTCCCGCCGTGATTCTGCTCCACGGTGCGGCCGGCGTCCTGGGCTCGCGCGAACTCACCTACGGCGCCCAGTTTGCCCAGATGGGCGTCGCCGCGCTCGTCGTCGACGCGTTCGGCGCGCGTCGCGACAAGGCGACCGGCTTCCTGCAACGGCTGCTTGAGATCACCGAAACCATGGCGTTGGCGGATGCCTATTCGGGGCTTCGTTTCCTGGATGCGATGCCGGAGGTCGACGGCGACCGGGTCGCGCTGATGGGGTTTTCCTATGGTGGCATGTCGACCATGCTCGGTGCGTTTGCCCAGACGGCCGAAGCCCTGAACCCCGGCGGCAAGCGGTTTTCCGCCCACATATCCTTCTACGGGCCCTGCATTGCCCGGTTCGACGACACCCGCGCGACCGGCGCCCCGGTACTGCTGCTCGCCGGGTCGGAGGACGGGATCGTCGACCCCGAACGCTGCGGCGAAATCGTCGAGGATTTGCGGGCGGGTGGCGCGGACGCCGAGTTCGTTCTCTATCAGGGTGCGTATCATCAATGGGACGGACGCTTCGCCGGGCCCCGCACCATCGGCCGCAACCTCGCCGACTGCGACCTCAACGTGAACGAAAAAGGCATCGTGCGGGACACGCTGACCCTGCTGCCCATGTCGGGGCCGTTCCTGCGCAAGGTGATCCTGGGCGTCTGTTCAGACAGCGACGGCTATCTGATCGGCCGGGACGATGCGATCCGGGAACGCTCGAATCGCGATGTCGGCGCCTTCCTGATGCGCGCCTTCAACGGCGACCGCTAGGCCGGCCCTCTCAGTCCTTCAGCGGCTCGGCCCAGCCCGTCGGCACCTTCACGCGGAATGTGTTGAGCAGGGCGCTCACGTGATTGTAGTGGCCGAAGATGGCAATCAGCTCCACCAGCTTCGCCTCGCCAAACATCTCGATGGCCCGGTCATAAACCCCGTCGCTGACCTGCTTCGTGTCGAGCAGCTCGGTGAACAGGTCGTAGACCAGTTCCTGATCGGCGTGCTCGAAGACGGGTCGCGTGCGGGCCTCGATGGCGTCGATGATCGCCGGGTCGATCCCCGCCTCCAACGCCTCGACCTTGTGGACACACCATTCGAGCTGCGCCGACCAGTGGCGCGCCGTCATGACGATGACCAGCTCGGAGATGCGTTTCTCGTGGCTCGATCCGTGGCGCGCATAGTCGCCGAACGCGAAGGCGCACTCCGCCAAAGGTGGACAGCGCAACCATGCGTTCATCGGCCCGATGATCCGCCCGGTCTTGCTGGCGACCATACGCGCGGCGAGCGCCCGCTGCGTGTCGTCCATATTCGCGTCCGTAAGAAGCGCAAGCCGGCCATCCATGCCGTCGTCAGATGTCTCTTGGGTCATCTCGTTCGTCCCCCTTTGTTCATTGTCCATTTTGTTGTGCCGTCACGACGAAGAGCGGATCGCCCGACACGCCCGATGGCGACAGATCCATTCCCACCGGTTCGTCGAACCCGCCGGCATGGCGAAAATAGGCCCCCACGAGGCCGGCATGGTCGCTGTCCACCAAGGCCCGCCAGATCGCCACGGCTTTGGTCGGGAAACAGCGGTTGGAGAAGGATACCGCACACAAACCACCCGGCGTGAGCACGCGTGCGATTTCCGCAAACACGTCGAGCGGGCGGGTGAGGTATTGCACCGACAGCGCGATCACGCAGGCGTCGAACGCCGCATCGTCAAAGGGTAGGCGCGGATCTTCGTTGAGGTTCCGGACATGGCGCGCGGTGAGCCGCGGGTTGGCGTCGAGCTCCGCCCGGTTCATGCCCAGCCCGGCGACCGCGGAAAACGCGATATCGTCGGGCAGGTGGGAGACCCAGCTCGACATCAGATCGAGCACCCGGCCGCCGGCGGGAAGTCTCTCCCGGTAGAAGGCGGTCAGCGCCGTGCGACCGGCATCATCGAGATGCTGGACCATGCGCTCGGGCCCATAGAATGCCGCATCGTCGCTCTCGTCCTGCCGTTCGAAATGCTCGGGCTTGAACGGGGATTCAACCGGCGTCACGTCAATAACCGGCGGCCGCACCGTCGCTGCGCGGATCAGCGCCGGCCTCGATGATCCCGTCCGGCCGCCGCACCAGCGCGCCCGCATGGCCCATCAGGTCGCTATACGGGCCGACAACCTCGACATCGTGACCCGCCGCCCGCAGCGCCTCGATGACATGGTCCGGGAAACGGGACTCGATCTTGAGGTTCGTGCTGTCGCTGCCCCAGGTGCGGCCGAGCAGCCAGCGCGGCGCAGTGATTGCGGCCTGGACCGGCATGCCGAAGCGAATGTGGCGCGAGAATACCGCCGCCTGGGTCTGAGGCTGCCCCTCGCCCCCCATGGTGCCGTAGGACATCACGCGCCCGTCGTCGAAACGCGCCAGCGCGGGGTTGAGCGTGTGGAACGGCTTGCGGCCGGGCTGCAGCGGGTTCAGGGCGCCCGGGTCCAACGCGAAACTCGCGCCGCGATTCTGCCAGGTGATCCCGGTCTCGGGCAGCACCACGCCGGAACCGAACTCCCAGTAGATGCTCTGGATGAAACTCACGGCATTGCCGTGCCGGTCGATCGCGCCCAGCCACACCGTGTCGCTGTCCGTGCCGCCGCGCCGCCAGTCGCCGGCCCGTTTCGGGTCGACAGCGCCCGCGAGCCCCGAAATGACTTCGGGGGTCAGGAAGGTCTCGGGCGCCGGGTCCATATGGGCCGGATCGGTGATGTGCCGGTCGCGAATGGCGAAGGCCTGCTTGCTCGCCTCGACCAACAAATGGACGAAATCGAAGCCATCGGCATCCGCACAATCGAGCTGATCGAAGGCCCCGAGGATCAGCAGGGACGCCAGCCCCTGGGTCGGCGGTGGCATGTTGTACAGCGTCGTGTCGCCCAGCCGCAGGGACAATGGCCGCTTGGTGACGGCCTGATGGGCCGCCAGATCCTGGGCCTCGACGGGGCTGCCCACGGCGGCGAGATCTGACGCGATCGCCTGGGCCAGATCGCCGCGATAGAAGTCGTCGGTGCCCGCATCGGCGATCCGCTGGAGGGTCGCGGCGAGGCGCGGCTGGCGGAAGACATCGCCGCGTGTCGGTACCGCGCCGCCGGGGGTGTAGACATCGGCGAATCCCGTCGCCGGGCCCATTTCGGGCAGCTTCTCGGTCGTGTTGCGCACCTGGCCTTCGGTGACGGCCATGCCGTCGCCGGCATAGCCGATCGCGTCACCCAGCAATCGGGACAGCGGCATCCCGCCGCCCATCTTTTTCGAGATGTCCTGCGCCGCGCCCCAGCCGGAAACGGTTCCCGCCACGGTCACCGCCGCGAGGGGCCCACGTGACGGCACCACGTCCAGGCCTTCCTCGGCATAGCGCGCGATCGTCGCACCCGACCCCGCCGCACCGCACGCGTCAATCGCAATCGGATCCCCGTTTGCGGGTGAAATCACCCAAAAACCGTCGCCACCGATGGAATTCATATGGGGATAGACGACGGCGATCGCCGCCGCCGCCGCAATCATCGCCTCGAGCGCGTTCCCGCCCTCGCGCAATACGGACAGACCGGCTTCGGCAGCGAGATGATGGGGTGCCACCACCATTCCATGGGGCGCAAATTTCGAGTTCAGCATGGGTAACAATAGATCCTGTAAAAGCACGGGCGACACCAACCGGTGCCGCCCGTACGAAATTGAACTGTTGCGGGCTTATTCTGCGGCTTCGGCGTCCGGGAAGTCGGCGATTTCGTCGAGGGCCGGCTTGATCTCCTGCATGAAAATCCGCAGCTGGTCGATCATGTCGTCCTTCGGACACTGGGCGTAGTGATAAATCAGCGTGATGTATTCCGCCGGCAATTGCTTCCACTGCGCAACATAGGAATCGCGCACCTCCGACACCGTGCCGTGCTGAAACAGGCCGGTTTGCCTCATCAGCTCGATCAGCTTCTTGTCGTCGGCGCCTTCCGCCTTGGCCGTCCAGTCGGGGAACAAAGGGCCATAGAAGTTCTGGAAAATATCCCCGGACCAATCGAGCATCTTCTGCGCGCCGTCGTCATGGCTCTCACCGACATGGGGCCAGCGCACGATCGACTGATTCTGGCCGTGGGCGATGTTGTAGCCGTTCTGGTTGGCGACTTCGGTGTAACGCGGGCCGTAATCCGCACAGCGATCGATGCTGGAGAAATAGGTCGGGATGAACCCGCGCGCGCCGGCATATTCGACGGTCTCGATCGAGGCGTTCGACGCGATGAACACCTTCGGATGGGGCCGCGTGTAGGGCGCCGGCACCACGGAAATCTTCCGCAGCTTTCCGTCTTCGTCCATCTCGCCATGCGCACCCATCTGGCGGGTGACGTCGCCCATGAACCAGTCCTCGAGGCCCGTGTCATGGGGATAGGGATACTCCCAGAGATCGCTCTTGTAGTCGAACGCGTCCTCGGTCCAGGCCTTCATGACGATGTCGACCTGCTCTTCGAATATTTTCCGGTTGAGCTCGTCCGACGCGCTTTTGTCCGACAGGGTGGCAACCGATCCGATCTTCTGACCCAGCACATTCGTCCAGCGGGATTGGTAGCCGCGCGCGAAGCCGACAAAGCAGCGCCCCTTGGTCATGTGGTCGAGGACGGCCGTTTCCTCAGCCACCCGGATCGGGTCGTCGACGCTCATCACATAGCCGAGGCTGCCGATATTCAACCGCTTGGACAGGCCGGCCCAGTAACCGGTGTTGATGCCGATGCTCGGCCCGACCTCATAGCCTTCGGAATGAAAATGATGCTCGATCGAGGACACGCCCCAGACCCCGAGATCATCCATCGCCCGGATCAGGTCGGGCATGCCATCCATGGCTTCCTGGTAGCGTTCCCGGTTGCGGCCGATCGGACGCAATTCTTTGCGCTCGGCTGGGCTCTCCGCACGAACCATCGGGTACATCTGAACGACAACCTTCACCATGGCGATTCCTCCCTCGCATTCCGGTTCCCGCGTTAGCGCGGGTCCGGCTTTAGACGTTGAACGGCGGTGCTGTGCTACCCTCCTCGAGCTGGAGGCGCATCGTGTTGATGAAGCGCGCCAGCATGCCGTAATAGCCAATCATAATCGTCATATCGACGAAACCGTCATTGCCCAGCGCTTGCTTCAGGGCCGCGACCATATCGTCAGCAACCTCTTCATTGCGGGTGACAAGGCGGGCATATGTCGTCGCCAGGCCGACGAGTCCGGGTTCGGCCTCGATCGCCGGCGTGCCGACCTTCTTCAGCATCTCTTCCGGTGCACCAACCTTGATCGCGAACTCCCAGTGATGGCCCCACTCATAGGAACAGCGCAGCTCCTGGGCGACCGTTAGGATAACGTATTCGCGCAGCGCATCGTCGAACTTCGTGCCGTACCGCACATGCGCACCGACCGGGGTGACAGCCGCCAACGCACCGGGGCTGTTCGCCAGCAGCGCGAACACATTTGGCATACTGGTGCGGCCGCGCGAGCGGATCACCTCGTCATAGGCTTCCAGAAATTCTGGCGGGCAATCCTCGCGCTCAACGCGCGACAGGCGTGCATTCTCAAGACCGTCGGACACGTGCTCTCTCTCCCTTAAATCATCAGGTATGTTGTTATAGGCGCGATGCCGGGTCGCAGCCGCGCCATTTGCTGGGATGAAGCAAACCATCATCGGATCACCGGCGTCAACGCCATCACACCGACTGATGGGCCAAATCGCCGCCAAATGTGCTAAATGCGCATGTGTATATCCGGACAAGTACGGGACGAACGGACATGAGCGAAACGGCCCCAGCGCATATCGGCGCCTTCGCGGGCGCGGTGTTGATCGCGGCGGTGACGATCTTCTTCCTGATCGAGGGTCGCGAACTCCTGATCCCGATCGCGGTCGCGATTGTCATCTGGTACCTGCTCAACGCGCTCGCGCGCTTCCTCCACCGCATCCCGCTGGGCGGCTGGCGGCTGCCGAACTGGCTGGCGCTGACCGGCGCGGTTATCATCGTGGCGCTGGCCATCGCGCTGGTCGCGGAGCTGATCAGCAATAATCTGGCCGATGTTGCCGCCGCTGTGCCGGCCTACCAGGCCAATTTCGAACATCTCGTCGCCCAGGCGTCGCGCCTCGCCGGCTTCGCCGAGCCACCGGATATCGCCCAGGTGATCAACGAGATCGACCTGCGGACCTTGATTCGCTCCTTCGCGTCCACCGCCGCGGGAATCGCGGGCTCTTTCGGCATCGTCATCGTCTATGTGGTCTTCCTGCTGATCGAGCAGGGTTGTTTCGAGAGCAAATTCTCGGCCCTGTTCCCCGATTCCGAGCGCCGACAGGATGTCCGCGATCTGCTGCATCGCATGCAGGTACAGATCCAGACCTATGTGGCGATCAAGACGCTGATGAGCGTCGTCACCGGGGGCATCAGCTATGTGATCCTGCTGGTCGTGGGGGTCGACTTCGCCGGCTTCTGGGGGTTCATCATCTTCCTGCTCAACTATATCCCGACCATCGGCTCACTGCTGGGCATCCTGCTGCCAACCCTGCTCGCCGTCGTCCAGTTCGCGACGGTCGGCCCCGTGTTGACGGTATTGATCGCCGGCGGCGCAACGCAATTTGTGATCGGCAACCTGGTCGAGCCGCGCCTGATGGGCACGTCGCTGAATATCTCGCCGCTGGTTGTGCTTATCTCGCTGGCCGTATGGGGCAGCATCTGGGGGCTCGCCGGCATGTTCCTGTCGGTGCCCCTGACGATGATCGTGATGATCGTCTGCTCATACTTCACGCCGACCCGCCCGATCGCGATCATGCTGTCGGGCAACGGCAATATCGAGACGCGCTAGGTCGCGCAGCGGAGGTCGAGATGGCGAAACAGATCAACGAGGATGCCGTCGACCGCGCCGTGCGCGAGCTGCGGCAATTCCTCGACAAGGCGCAGGGCCTCGACACGGCCACGGTGCGCGCCATCGCGGACCAGTTTCGCGCCGACGCGGCGCTCGCCCGCACAATGCGGCACCACCGGCATGTCTACGACGCGATCGCGGGTTATTTCAACCATGCGGCCGACGCCCGCGACAAAGCCGACGAGCATCTCGGCAATCCGATCGGCGACGCCGTGCGGGCCCTGGTCGAGAATTTCGACGACGACGAGAAAAGCTAGGCGGCGGCGCGCGCGTCACGCGCCAACACACACGTCATGCCCGGGCTTGACCCGGGCATCTTTAACAAAGGCGCCGGAGATGCGCGGATCAAGTCCGCGCATGACATGAAGAGTTTAATATTGCGGCGCCGCTTGGTAGGGCGCGGCCCAGCCGATATGCTCTGGACAAATTCGGGGGGACTACATGCAATTCGTGAGTTATATCGGCGCCGACGGGGCGACCTGGGGGCTCGTCGTCGGCGACGGCGTTGTCGATCTCGGCGCGCGGGGGCCTCACGGCAGCCTCAAGGCCGCGATCGCGGCGGGTGCACTGATGGATATCGGCACCGCGGCCCGGGGGGAAAGCCCGGACGCGGCCCTGGCCGACATCGCCTATCTGCCGACCATCCCCGACCCGACCCACATGTTCTGCGCGGGCAAGAACTACAAGGACCATGTGGAGGAGATGGGCTTCGAGATGCCCGACAACCTGTCCCTGTTCCTCAAGGCCAACTCGACGCTGGTGCCCCATGGCGGCGCGATGATCCGGCCGAAGGTGTCGGAATGCCTCGATTTCGAGGGCGAGATTTGCGCCGTGATCGGCCGCGAGGCCCGCCATGTGTCGGAAGCCGAGGCGCTGGACTACGTCGCCGGCTACACGATCATGGTCGACGGCAGCGTGCGCGACTTCCAGAAGCATTCGGTGACGGCGGGGAAGAACTTCGTGGCCACGGGGCCGCTGGGGCCGGTGATGACCTCGGCGGACGAAATTCCCGACCCGTCCGAGCTCCACGTGACGACCCGTCTGAACGGGGAGGTCGTGCAGGATTGTGGCGCGGACATGCTGATCTTCGATATTCCGTATATCATCTCCTATCTGTCGAAGGTCACGCCGCTGCAGCCCGGCGACGTGATCGCGACGGGGTCGCCCGCCGGGTCCGGCGCGGGCCGCGATCCGCTGCTCTGGATGAAGGGCGGGGACAAGCTTGAAGTCGAGGTGTCGAAGATCGGCACGCTGGCCGTCGATATCGTCGACGAACAATAGAACGGGGAACACAGGCATGAAGTTCATCAGTTACCGGGTCGCGGACGGCCCCGATACATTCGGACTGGTTCGCGAGGACGGGGTCGTCGACCTGGGCGCGCGCGGCCCCCACAAGACCTTGCGCGCGGCAATCGCGGCGGGGGATCTGATGTCGCTCGGCGAGGCCGCGATGACCGGCGACACGGATACGGTGCTGCCGGACGTGACTTTTCTGCCGGTGATCACCGACCCGGACAAGATTCTCTGTGCCGGCCTGAACTACAAGGACCATGTGACGGAGACCGCGAACACCCTGCCGGCCGAGCTGCAGCTGTTCATGCGCTCGACCAACACGCTGGTCGGCCATTGCGGCGAGATGGAGCGGCCGAAGGTCTCGGACAACTATGACTTCGAGGGCGAGCTGACGGCGATCATCGGCAAGGGCGGGCGCCATATCAGCGAGGCGGACGCGCTCGATCACGTCGCCGGCTACACCATCTTCATCGACGGCTCCGTGCGCGATTATCAGAAGCATTCGGTGACGGCGGGCAAGAATTTCTACAAATCCGGCCCGCTGGGCCCGTGGATGGTGAGCGCGGACGAGATTCCCGATCCGGCCGCCCTGGAGCTCACCACCCGCCTGAACGACGAGGTCGTACAGCATTCCACGACCGATATGTTGCTTTTCTCGGTGCCCTACATCATCTCCTACATCTCGCGGTTCACGCCGCTGGAGCCGGGCGACGTGATCGCGACGGGCACACCGAGCGGCGTGGGCGCGCGACGCACCCCGCCTTTGTGGATGAAGGCGGGGGACCGGATCGAGGTCGAGATTTCGGAGATCGGCACCCTATGGGCCGACGTCGTTGACGAGTAGAATGGACGAAGATTAGAGGCGGGAGGAAGCAGCCATGACCATCACGCGTGTCGAAAAGCTCATCTATGGCGTCGAGGATATGGACACCGGCGCCAACTATTACCGGGACTGGGGCGTCGACGAGGTCGAGAGCGGCCCGGAATGCACGGTCTTCAAGACCCGCACGAACCAGCTCATCGAGCTGCGCCGGGCCGACGATCCGTCGCTGCCGGGCTCGCCCGATCCGGCCAAATCGACGCTGCGGCGCGCGGTCTGGGGCGTGCGTGACGCCGATGGCCTGAAAGAGATGGGCGCGGATCTCGCGCGTGACCGGGATGTCGTCGAAGAGGACGGCACGCTGTGCTTCGCCGACGAGAGCGGCAACGGGCTGGGCCTCGTGGTCTCATCGCCGATCGAGACCGACGTCGAGGTGATCCCCCTCAACGTCAACACGACCGAGCCGCGCATGAACGCGGTGATCAATCCGGCGGCACAGGCGAACCCGATCCGGATCGGCCATGTGGTCTACATGATCGAGATGGCGGACCGCGAAAAGGCGGTGAGTTTCTATCTCGACCGGCTGCGCTTCCGCCTGTCGGACAGCACCAAGACCGGCGGCGATTTCATGCGCTGCGAGGGCGGGCATGATCATCACAATCTGTTCCTGATCAGCCGCGCCGATCGCAACGCCTTCGATCACGCCTCCTTCGAGGTCGAGAATTTCGACATGGTCATGATGGGCGGCAAGTTCATGAAGGATAAGGGCTGGGACCCGGACACCACGCCGGGCCGCCACATCCTCGGCTCGAACTATTACTGGTATTTCAACAACCCGGCGGGCGGCCGCACGGAGTATTTCGCCGACATGGACCGCATGGATGACAGCTGGGAGCCGCGCATCTGGGACGAGAGCCCGGGTTTCGCGCTGTGGACCGTCGACGACGCGACGCTTTAGGGCAATTCGCCACCGAGACGAGATACGCGGGTCGAGCCCGCGTATGACGGCTTTGGAAAACTCGTCATGCCCGGCCTTGATCCGGCAATCTCGCGGGCGGGTCGCAGACCCGCCCCTACAGGGGATTGGCTATTCGTAGGGGCGGGTTTCAAACCCGCCCGGCCTTACGCGTCCAGCACCGCCAGCATGGCATCCAGATGGGCCGCGCCGAAGGCCTTCGTGCGGGCCGGCGACCAGCCGAAGGTCGCGTCGGGCTTGTCCGCATTGTCCTTGAACGGCATCTCCAGGGTGAGCGCCAGGCAGCCGAATTCTTCTGCGACCCAGTTCGAACAGAGCGTCATATTGCCCTTGCCGGGCTGGGCATCGGGATAGCCGTATTTCGTCTGGAAGTCGGGGCTGGCCGTTAGCAGCGCATCGGAGAAGACCTGCTGCAGGGTCTTCTGGCGCTCACTGAGGGACGGAATGCCCATCATCCCGGCGAGGAAATTATACGGCAGGGCCTCGTCGCCATGAACGTCGAGGCAGAAATCGACGCCCGTCGCCTGCATGCGTTCACGGACCAGATAGACCTCGGGGCTGCGGTCCATGGCGGGTTCGGACCATTCCCGGTTGAGATTGGCCCCGGCGGCGTTGGTGCGCAGATGGCCGCGGCGCGAGCCGTCCGGGTTCATGTTCGGGACGAGGTGGAACACCGCGCGCTCAAGCAGCGCCAGGGCGGTGCGATCCGACGTATCAAGCAAACGCGCGAGGAAGCCCTCCATCCACCATTCGGCCATGGACTCGCCGGGATGCTGGCGGCCGATGGCCCAGTAGTTCTGCTTGCCCGGTCCGGGCTTGCCGATGGTCAGCAAATCCATGGCCTGGCCGTCGAACGTCTCACCCAAAACCGTGAGGCTGACCCCGTCATGGGCCTGGGCCTTGGCCAGCAGGTCGGCGTGGCGCTCCATCGAATAGGGCGCGAAATAGGCGTACCAGACGCTGTCCGCGGCCGGCGTATGCGCAATGGTCAGCACGCCGTCGGCATAGCTGGTCGGGACCCGGACCCAGGTCTCCCGGTCCGTGGACGCGACGGCCTGATAGCCCTCCCATCCCTTGGGGTAAGCCGCCCCGCCGGCATTCATGATCTTCAGGGACACAGGTGTGTCCTTCGCGCCCGTCAGGCGGAAGTGGAACCACATGTAGAAGTCGGAATTGTTGTCCTTGGTGATCTCCAGCCGGATGTCGCCCGGATCGGCGGCGTCCTGGCAGACGATATTGCCACTGTCGAAGTTGCTGGAGATGTGGAGGGGCATACTGATTGTTCCCGGGGTTGAGTGGCATAGCGTAATGAGTTCGCCGTGCCCGCGCCCGCCTTCGCACTTTGTGCGACGGCGGATAGATACTCGGGCATCCATAACCGCCGATGGCGGCCCGGGCAACGCCTGTGTTTATGGGGTCCCGCCTTCGCGGGAACGACGATCGGCGACTGGGACGGGCGGTGGCGTGTTCCCTGCTTCGTCATGCCCGCGCAGGCGGGCATCCATAACCATCTGTGCCGGACCGGTTTGACGTCGGCGTTTATGGACCCCGGCCTTCGCCGGGGTGACGATCAGAACGTGTCGGTCTGGGCGAACTCTGTTCGCCCCTGCATCGAAAGCAGCCCGTCACCATTTGCCACCCA